>JBDRTC010000050.1:0-14386 GCA_043824335.1 Planctomycetota bacterium
CAGTGGGCTCCCCATAACGTCAAGGGTTACTGTTGGGGGCGGATCGTCGTCGGAGATGTGAAGGCCGGCACCGCTGCCGGAAATCGTACCATTGGCCACGGCACTGGGCCCGACAATAATGCTTTCGCCGCCGCCGGTTACACTCCCCTCGTACAGCGAGTCGTCGAGGGCGGTGACCGTAATGCTGCCGCTCAGACTGCCCGCGGGGACGACGATAGACTGGGCAGAAACCACGAAGTCGGTATCCAGGGTGGCGTTACCGGTCCCGTAAAAGCTCAACCAGACCGTCACATCCTGGCCGACGGCTTTCGACAGCGTAGCCGTAAAGGCGCCTGTTCCACCATTTTCTGAAAAAACACCGCTCGCGTCCGCCGTCACGGCACCGAGGGTTACGGTTGCGGGCGGCCCGTCGTCATTGACAATCGTGCCCACTCCGGCTTTACCCTCGGCACCATAGTCGTGGATCATGATCGGGGTATTCAGCAGCACCGCGAGTTTGTGGCGAGGCTCGAAATAACTGGGATACGTGGCCACCGCGAGGTCGGGATAGCCGTCGGCATTCAGATCCTCGATGGCCAGCGCACGGGAGCGGGCGTAGGAACTTGCCGGGAAGTCTTGCCTGTCGGCAAAGCTGACGGTGGTGGCGCCTGATGTGGTGGTGTTCAGCAGGACGGAGACGTTGTTGTAGCCGTCCGCAATATAGTGGCCAATATAGCACACGGCCAAATCATCACGACCGTCGCCATCGAGGTCGTCAATTGCCAGGGAGACAGGCCAGTCGCCTACGAGGAAATCTTGCTTGGCACTGAAGCTGGCCGTGCCGGCCCCGGGAGTGGTCGTGTTCAGCAGTACCGAGATCGTGTTCCCTTCGATCACGGCAGCGATATCAGGCAATCCATCGTCGTTTAGGTCGCCCACCGCGAGGCTCCCCGAATCGCTGGCTCCTGTTCCTGTAGCGAAATGCTGCGCGGCGGAAAAGCTCGCGGTGGTTGCCCCGGGGGCCGTCGTGTTCCGTAGGATCCGGTTCACGCCTGCCAAAGGTGTCGTACTGGATTTGCGCAACGAAGAGACGATCTTCGCCGGCAACCGTTTCATTGTTTACGTGTTGTTCCCCGAGTGCAACATCTCGATGCACGTGCTGTGGGGCCTGAAAAAGCAAAACACGGTGTTTACGATTGGCAAGTCAATCTTTAACCGCTCGTGCCGCACCGACATCGGCCAGCTGTGCTTCAGCTACCAGGGCGGCGGCCACCCCAACGCCGGTACCTGCCAGATTGCCAACGAGGATGCACAGCGCGTGCAAGACGAACTCATCGCCAAGATCAACGCCGGCGCGGAAGTGCTGGTTTAGCGGCTGTACCTTCCAGCCACGGCCGAACGACACGACACGGGCAGATGGTCTACGAAAGCGGCCTGCTTCTCCGTATCCCAACCTGCTCTGAACGGTTACATTAGCGAAAGAGCCACCTCAACAAGGATTTGAAAGCTGCCAGAGGACTCGCGGTCATGGGAAGCCTGACATTCAAATGTTTCGACCTGGAGCAAGCGGTGCGGTCGATTGCCGCCGTCACGGGAGTGGCCGAGCGCCAGGTGCGGACCGCAATCGAGCTGCTGGAGGACGGTAACACGCTGCCCTTCATCGCACGCTATCGTAAGGAGGCGACCGGCGGGCTGGACGAAACGTCGCTGCGGATGATCGAGGATGCGCTGGCCAAGGCACACGAGCTGGCTCGACGCAAGGCCACGATCCTGCGGACGATCGACCAGCAAGGGTTGCTGACGCCCGAGTTGCGACAGCAGATCGAGCAGTGCCAAGAAAAGCAAGCGCTGGAGGACTTGTATCTGCCGTTCAAGCCCAAGCGGCGAACGCGGGCCGCGACGGCTCGCGAGCGAGGGCTGCAGCCGCTGGCGGATTTACTGTACCAGCAGCGCGCGCTGGGCCGGCCCCGGTCAGAGATACTGCGGCCGTTCGTCAATCCCGAGAACCACGTGCCGGACGAGCAGGCCGCCATCCAGGGCGCCTGCGACATCGTGGCCGAGCAGTGGTCGGAGGACATGGAGACACGCCGCTGGCTGAGCGAACAGGCGAACGGATTCGGCCGCGTCCACTCGCAAGTCAAGCGAGGCAAGAAGGAGGACGCCGCCAAGTTCGAGATGTACTTCGACCACCAGGAGCCCGTCAAGCGAGTTCCCTCGCACCGCCTGTTGGCTATGAAGCGTGGCGAGGCGGAAGGGCTGCTCCGAGTGGGTGTCGAGTTGGACGACGACTACGTGCTTCGCAAGCTCAAGCCGCGTCTGGCGTTCAACCGCCAGTTCGAGTTTCATCAGGAGCTGCTCGATACGGCGGAGGACTGTTATCAACGCCTGCTGTTGCCCGCCACCGAGTCGGCCACGCTGCAGGAGCTCAAGGAGCGGGCGGACGACGAAGCGATCCAGGTGTTTGTCCAGAACCTCCGCGAACTGCTGCTGGCGCCTCCGGCTGGCCCGCGAGTCACGATGGGGATCGACCCGGGCTTTCGCACCGGATGCAAGGTCGCCGTGGTCGACGGCACGGGCAAGTTCCTGGACAGCCGCACCATCTTCCCCACGCCGCCCCGCAGCGACGTCACCGGCGCCACAGCGACGTTGCGTGACTTGATCGCCCGCCACAACGTCCAGTTGGTCGCGATCGGCAACGGCACGGCCTCCCGTGAGACGGACGCCTTCGTCAGCGGCCTGCTGAAGGAACTCAGCCAGGAGAACAACCCCGGCCAACCGCCTACCAAGATGATGGTCAGCGAGTCGGGCGCGTCGATCTATTCGGCCAGCGAGCTGGCTGCCCGCGAGTATCCCGACCTGGATGTCACGGTCCGAGGCGCCCTCAGCATCGCGCACCGACTCCAGGACCCGCTGCCCGAGCTGGTCAAAATCGACCCCAAGTCAATCGGAGTCGGCCAGTACCAGCATGACGTGAACCAGACACTGCTCCGCCGCGGCCTGGAACGCGAAGTGCAGTCATGCGTCAACTCAGTGGGCGTCGACGTCAACATGGCCAGCAGCTCGCTGCTGGCTCACGTGGCCGGGATCGGCCCCAAGCTGGCCGAGAGGATTGTCGAGCATCGAGATGCGCACGGGCGGTTTGACTGCCGGCAGCGACTGTTGGACGTCCCCAAGCTGGGCCGCAAGGTGTTCGAGCAGGCAGCGGGGTTCCTGCGGATTCGCGACGGGCGCCAGCCCTTGGACAACTCGGCCGTCCACCCGGAAAGCTATCACGTGGTTCAGAAGATGGCGGCCAAGCTGGGCGTCGCCACCAGCCAGCTGGTGGGCAATGCGACCCTGGCCGCCAAGCTCGACGCCCGGGATTTCGTTGACGAGCATTGCGGCCTGCCGACGGTCGAGGACATCCTAGCTGAGCTGGCCAAGCCGGGCCGCGATCCGCGCAGCGAGTTCAAGGTGGCCCGGTTCGCCGAGGGCGTCAACGACCTGGAGGATTTGAAGGCGGGGATGATCCTGGAGGGAGTGATCACCAACGTCACCAGGTTCGGCGCCTTCGTCGACCTGGGCGTGCATCAGGACGGACTGATCCACATCTCGGAACTTGCCAACGAGTACGTGCAGGCCCCCAGCGACGTGGTCTCCATCGGCGACGTGGTCCGCGTCAAGGTGCTGGACGTCGATCTCCAGCGACGCCGCATCGCCGTCTCCCGAAAGCAGGCGTGAGCCCTACCACCGCAGATTTGCTGTCGGTGGACCGGCGTCGATAGTCCCAAAACTCGTGGCGCGTGAGACACGTCGGAAAACGGACCGTTTTTGAAACGCCGGTGTGTGGGCCTTCAGGCGTGGCCCGAGCCGAGCGACGGGCCAGGAGGTTAACCCCGTCGCGCAACCGGCGGCTAAGACGGTCCAGCTTCCACGAGATCACGGTCCTGATCTTGCCGTCGAAGATATCACGCTGGAGTCGATCGAACTCGGGTCGCCTCAGAGTCTTCCCCATCTCTTTGTCAATGTACCACTCGACCTGACGTAGATCGTACCCGTTTGCCCGGAGCCACTTACGAAGCTCCGCCTCCTGACTATCGGTCTTCTGGCCCTTGCTCGAAACGCGGACGTAGGCGGCGATCGATCTGGCCATTGGGCAAGCCTCCGATGAGGTCGTTTGCCTGGATTCTTGCGATTTCCAGTGGTGGTCCGTGCGTTGGCGAATCCAATGCTGTTCTGGCGGATTGGCCCCTGCGGCTGCGGTCTCTGAGCACTTCGCCATCTCGCATAACATGTTTGCTGCACTAGGGTTAGGGCGTGTCCTTGGATACGTGCAGGATTACGTAGAATCGAGTCTGCACCCGTGTGCATCTCGCCGGTTGTCACCGGGAGAGAAGAGAGCCCGAGGTTTTAGCGTCTTCAGCCTTATCGGGTGGCTGGACCCCGCTCCCATCACGCGCCGGGTCGAAGACTGGACAAGCCACGAACACATATGCAACAATTGCCGCTCGGAGGGGGCGTTCCGAGCGCCGAATTGTGGCGGTGTGCCTCGATTTGGACTGATCTCCCGTCGTAGCGGGGACGTCGAGATGGATTCCACACGTCGATACGCTTTGCTCATTGGTGTAAACGATTACGACGAGGAGTTGATTCCCGATCTGAAATACTGCGCCGACGACTGTAGAATGTTGCGGGAAGCCCTGCTGAAACCGGAGGGATTCGACGACGTGCACGTGATGTGCGACGGCGAGCCGGAGAACAGTTTGCCGCGGTTCACTAACGTCATCGCCCAGTTGGGCAAACTCGCCGAGCAGGCCCAACCGGACGACTTGTTGCTGATAGTGTTCTGTGGGCACGGCAGGGAACTCGATGGCCAGGTCCATTTGCTTCCTTGCGATGCCAGACTGAGCAACCTGGAAAAGACAAGCCTGAGCATCGGCTTCGTTAAGCAGACTTTGCAGGAGTGCCGGGCAGGCAGTAAGCTTTTATTCCTCGACGCCTGCCGTAGCGGCTCATTGGGAGATGTCGATGGGACCACGTCATCGAGAGACGCTGGCGCGCGAGAGCTCCCTCCGATGTCAGAGCCCTTTAGGGCCCAATTGCATGCCGAGGGAATCTACATTGTCTCAGCATGTGGAGTGGATGAGCGCGCGGAAGAATCGGATGAGCTCAAACATGGCGTATTCAGCTACTACTTGGCTGAGGGTCTGCGCGCGGAAGCAGCCCCTCGGGGAGAGGTGAGAAGTGATTGGCTCTATCAGCACATTCACGATCGAGTGCGAGAATGGGCCAAACGGCACGATAAGCAGCAGACGCCTCTCCGATTCTGCCTTGGCGCAGGAGACCCTGTGCTGATCGGCGATTCGAGTGGCCAGATCGGGCCGAACATGCTGGTCCCCTCGATACAGGCGTCCCTTGAGGAGATACTCAAAGAGAACTATCCCTGGTGTTACGTTCTCGTTTCGGAAGCCACCCATCGCGATCCCAAACGTCGCGAAGCACTTGAGCAAACGGCCCGCAATGCTCTGTCACTGCGTGCCGGTGCGATTGAGCGCGAGAGGGGACGCGCTCCTCGTTTGACTCCGGTATTGCAGAATGTGGCCGACGTGGTCGAGAACACTTCGCTTCTTATGCAGGCCGCGACGGCTCTGTGCTTTGCGGACATCGTGATCTTCGATCTGACGGCGTTTGAGCCGGTGACGATGCTGCTGATGGGTATTCGGGCTGTTGTGAGGCGAGGCGTGACGGTGGCCACCGTGGTGAAGGCGCCGAGCCCCGCCGATCTGGCCGGATTGCCGTTCATCATCCGGGAGCTAAGTCTGGTGCCTTTTGCACCCCAGGCCGGCCAGCGGGCCAACGATCCAATGCATCCGCAGAACCTGCTCGGTGAGATGATCGAAGAGGGGCTCCGGCAAGAGCGGGAGGTCGACCACTACCTGGATCTCCCGGCATACGAGGCCGTGCGGCGCCCCGTCCCGGCCTCGAGTGCAGGAGGATGTCGATGGGCCCTACGTGTTGATGCTCTGTTCATTTGACCCGTTTCACACCGAGTCGCATTTTCCATTCCTGGACAGCAACCCTATCAGATCTATCGGGAGCTTGTTCGCGTGCTCGATCGTGAGAGAGAGAGCTACTCACGACCGATCGATCAAGAACTCTCCGATGCCGCTGCACGGCTGCTCGGAGACCCGGAACTGAATCTCAAGCCCACAGTGCTTTTCGGAGAGGTCGCTGGGCTGGAGAAGCAGGTGAGGACGGCCGGGACGGAAAGACTCCTTGCGGCGTGGTACTATCTGGCACACCGATTTGACGACAAGACGCGAACGACAGACCAAGCCCTTGGCAAGAGGTACGTCGACTTTGGGAACAGACTCTCCGTGCTGTTGCGCGACTCAGAGCCAGATCGGGCGAAACAAATCTACCGAGACGTGAGGGCTTTTGAAGAGCGCAGGCAGCGATCGGAGGAACTGGAGGGAGACGATTGAATCCATGCAGGACCTGGGCATACTCGGAGGATTGGCATGAAGGACCGGCTCGAAGAGGCGAAGACACTCAAGTCGAGCGCTCGGGCGCATCGTGACTTCGGCGATTACGCGGCGGCGGAGCGCGATCTCATGGCAGCGGTGGAACTCTTGCGGCAGGAGGAAGCGCGTGCGCAACACCGACTAGACGCGATTGAGGTGGATAGTTCCCTGGACTCCCGTGGCACAAGGCCGAGCCCCACGCGCTACGAATTGCAGGTGGCCGAACAGCTTGCCGACTGTTATGGCAGTCTGGGCGGCGTATTGCGCCGCGAGGGCAGGTTTCAGGAGGCGATTCGACAGTACGACCTGGGGCATGCGCTGGAAACGAGTGACCGCTATCGCATGGTAAACACCTATAACACCGTGAATCGTCTGGTCCTTCGGCTCCTGGTTGCCCCCGAGCTGCTGGGGGGCGCGACGGACGTGTCGGCAGAACAGCGGCGCGTGGTTGGAGACATCGACTTGAGGGAAGAGTTGTCACGGGCTGCGGAGTTGTTGACCGCGCAAGTCGATGGTGTGCGCCGTGAGGATCCCTGGGCATTGGTTGACAAGGTCCTGGTTCATGCTCTGGCCAATCGTGAAACGGAAGCCCGCCAATCGCTGGCTGATTTGGACAGGATCGAGCCTCCCGCCAGCGCGTACCGATCGGCACTGGGGGTCATGGAGTCACTCGCCGCACTGAAACTGCCTCATGCCCGCCTCTTGGATGAGATCGCTGAGCACTATCGATCGAGGGCGCAGTAGCGTGTTCCTCGGGTGGGAGTGAGGAGAATAGAAGAAATGTGCTCCCGTTCGACAGCGCCAGAAGTGTTGACTGCCTCCACAACCTGTTGCAGGGAACAGGGTATGCGTTCTCGATTCTCAAGGCATGACTGGTGGCGGGGAAATCAGCGATGACCAAGCAGGCTTTGCTGATCGGCTGTCCGGTGGGGGACTTACAGGGCGTCGCGCCGGACGTGGACGAGATGGAGGAAGTGTTGAAGCGTTATGAGTTCGCCTGTGAGCGATGCGTTGGCCGGGAGGCCGGCCGGGAGGCCACGCGGAGCAACATCCTGGCGGCCTACCAGAGGCTGATCGACCAAGCCCAAAGCGGCGACGCGGTGGTGGTCTACTATTCGGGCCACGGCGGCATGGCCAGGAATCCACGGTACCGTCCCCGGGAAGGGGACGAGGCCACTTTGCAGCCCCGCGACTATCAGTTCATTGTCCCGGTGGACATCGCCGAGTCGACCGAGGACGACTTCCGGGGCATCACCAGCCCCGAGCTTTCCCATCTCTTGGGCAATCTGACCGCGAAGACCAGGAACGTGACAGTCATTGCCGACTGCTGCCACTCGGGCGGCATGTTCCGAGGGTTGGATGTGCGGATCCGAGGTTTGCGCGAAGAGGAGGCCGAGCGGTGGTCGCGCGGTCTCCTGCCGCACCTGGAGCGACTGAAGGATCGCGGCATCCGCTTCGGACGGCCCGACTTCGAGGGCAACCCGCACGCCGTCCGGCTGGTCGCCGCGCAATCACACCAGTTGGCGGGAGAACGGGACTTGGGCCTTCTGACCGCGGCGTTCCGGGATTCGCTTAAAGGGGTTGAGAAAGATGTCCGGGTTACGTGGCGGACGTTGATCGACCGGATCCGCCAGTTGGTCCAGGCTGAGGTCGTTTGGCAGCGTCCGGAAGTGGAAGGGCCGATCCGCCGCTACTTGTTCGAGCTGGAGGAGGAAACTCCCAGGGACGTTTTTTACGTGGCGGTCCGGGCGGGCAAGATCGAGCTTGCCGGCGGCCGCATTCACGGCGTGGAAAAAGGGGACCTGTTGGAGATTGTCCCCATGAGAAAGGGCAAGAGCGACAAGAGCCAGCCGATCCGGCCAACGGTCTCCGTTTCCGCACTCAGGCCGCGTGCTGCGGCAAGGGGACTGCATTTACATCCGCCTGAAGAACTGCGGGGATACGGAAATCTACGTGTCGGTCCTGGACGTGGGCGTCTCCGGAAAGGTGACGCTCTTGAACCAGATTGCGCCTTCGGGGATTCGCATCGAGCCTGGGCACGAGTACCTCGTGGGCCAAGCGGAGGATAGGCTCGAGGGACTGCCGTTGTACTGGCCCGAGAGTGTTCCGCCTAACCGGCCCAGGGAGGAAGACCTGACCGTGATCATCGCCGACCGGCAGCAAGACATGAGGCAATTGGAGACGCCGGGATTCCGTGGCAGAGGCGATCAGTCGCGAGGGGGAATGTCGCATCTGGAGAAGTTGTTGGCCCAGTTCCGGTCGGGTGGCCTCCGGGAAGCTCCGCCCGAATCAGAACCGGCCGACATCCGGTACCGGGTCGAGCACATCGTCTTCCAGCTCGCGCCGAGCCCGACGGCGGACCATGCCGAGGGCACCGGGTAGCCCGGCCATTGGCCAGCCATTCGGTGATGAGACGATCGTACTCGGCTTTGCTGACGCGAGTGCCGTGGGGGCCGAAGTAGTGATCGACCCCACCAATCGTGACGACCGCTTGACCGGATGCCCGGTGCTCGCGGTACTTCGGAACTGCCTGGGTGAGCTTCGGCAATGTGCAGCCCTCCTGAGTTACCTAGGGTGCAAAACGGTATGTACCGTTTTGGCTCTCGGTTTTCAGGCCGCACTGCCGACCATCGGCAGGTATCTAAGTTCTTAGTTCGGCACGGTTTAGAGCAAGTGGAGGCGAGGAGGCTCGAACTCCCGACCTTGGCATTGCGAACGCCACGCTCTCCCAACTGAGCTACGCCCCCATCGAGTCGCGGGCGGCACTTTCGGCGCCGCCCTTTCTCGACTGAGTGTCCACTCTCTCTCCCTCTCAAAATCATCGGCTGGGGAGACGAGAACGGTTGATTTTAGAATGGGGGGGCCGATCTGTCAAAAGGGGCGGCGGGCAATTCGCTCGACTCCGCCGGTGTACGTGTCGGCCGGGGCTGATGTGCCATCGGCCCTGATTCCTGCGGAAGCACGCGGGAAATCTTGCCTCGCGAGGTCGCAACGTATATGTTCACAACAGGTTTGGAGCCTGAGAAGAAAAGGAGACACCGATGAGATCGACCCCGCTGGATACGGCTTCACGATGGATCGCGGCTTCGATTGCGGTGGCGGGGTTTCTTTGCGGCGGCGCGGCCCGTGGGGCGATGGCCGAAGCGGTCCGGCGGCCCAACGTGCTCGTCATCTACACCGACGACCAGGGCACGGTCGACGCGAACTGCTACGGCTCCAGCGACCTCGTCACGCCCAACATCGACGCCTTGGCCCGAGTGGGCGTTCGGTTCACTCAGATGTATGCCCCGTCGGCGATCTGCTCGGCTTCCCGCGCCGGGCTGATGACGGGGCGCTTCCCTGCCCGGGCGGGCGTGCCGGGGAACGTCTCCTCAACAAGGGGGCAGCCCGGAATGCCCACCGAGGAGGTGACCATCGCCGAGATGCTCAAGGCGGCCGGCTACGCGACCGGGCACGTGGGCAAATGGCACCTGGGCTACACGCCCGAGACGATGCCCAACGGGCAAGGGTACGACCATTCCTTCGGCCACATGGGCGGTTGCATCGACAACTACTCCCATTTCTTCTACTGGGCCGGTCCCAACCGGCACGACCTCTGGCGAAACGGCGAAGAAGTCTGGGAAGACGGCCGCTTCTTCATGGACCTGATGGCCGAGGAGTGCCAGGCGTTTCTGGAAAAGAACAAGGACCGGCCCTTCTTCCTCTACTGGGCCAACAACGTGCCGCACTATCCGCTCCAAGGCACCGAGAAGTGGCGCCGGAAGTACAAGGATCTCCCTGCCCCGCGGAACATGTACGCCGCGTTCGTCTCCACCTTGGACGAGCGGATCGGCCAGGTGATGGCCAAGCTCGACGAGCTGGACCTCCGCAAGAAGACGTTGGTGATCTTTCAGTCCGACCACGGCCACTCGACCGAAGAGCGAACTTTCGGCGGCGGCGGAAGTGCCGGTCCGTATCGGGGCGCCAAAGGCTGCCTGTTCGAGGGCGGGCTGCGCGTGCCGTCGATCGTCTCGATGCCTGGGGTGATTCCCCAGGGCGAAGTGCGCGGCCAGATGGCCACCGGCTGCGACTGGCTCCCCACGATCGCCGAGTTCTGCGGGGTGGAGCTTCCCAAGGTCAAGCTCGATGGCAAGAGCCTGATGCGCGTGATCCTCTCGGCCGACGCCCCCAGCCCGCACGAAACTTTCTACTGGCAGCTTGGCCGGGGGCCGAAGGCCCAGTGGGTCGTGCGCGAGGGCGACTGGAAGCTGCTGGGCAACCCCCGCGACTCGAGCGACAAGGCCCCGCTCACCGAGGCCGACCAACGGTTCCTGGCGAACCTGGCCGAGGACGCCACGGAGATGAAGAATCTCGCCAAGGAGCACCCCGACGTGTTCGAGCGCCTCGACAAGCTGCACGAGCAGTACGCCGACGACATCGGTGATCCATGATGTGTCTGCGTTGGGAAAACGTCCGCTAGGCTGTTAGGCTGTTAGGCTGTTAGGGCACGGCGGGACAGCACGTTCCGTGTTTCAGCGGCGAAAGCACGCGGTATCAAGGAGTCCGAGACACTTCCGGCGTCTGGATCTGCGGGTACGGGAGGCTCGCACAACCTTCGCACAACCTTGGTCCCAAGCTCCGCTTGGGACCATACTTGGCGAGAAGCTCCGCTTGACCGACGGATGCATGGGGCGAAGCAAAGCCGGGAGTGTTCCCAAGCGGAGCTTGGGAACAAGTTAAGCAAGTCTAACAGTCCTATGGCCCAAACTCGCTTCTTCACCTTGGATTTCTCTCAATGACTGGAGATAACATCATGGCCGAGCTCAATCGCCGAACGTTTCTCAAGACGGCTTCCACCGTCGGTTTGTCCGGGATGGGGCTTTTCGCGACCGGGCGGGCCGTTGCCGCGGAAGCGGGGAAACGAAAGTTCACGATGGATCTTCGCTGCGGCGCGATCGGGGTGAGGGCCGACCAACGGGAGGCGATCCGGTTGGCCGCCGAGTACGGGTTCGAGTCGGTCGAGCCTTCGGCCCCTTTCCTGGCGAAACTTTCAGACGGGGAACTCCAGGAGTTGCTGGCCGATCTTCGCTCAAAGAAACTCGTCTGGGGGGCCGCCGGGCTTGGAGTCGATTTCCGCGGCGACGAGGCGAAGTTCAACGCGGGTCTCGAGCAGTTGCCCGAGCTTGCCGCCGGGCTCAAGCGGGCCGGCGTGAGCCGCGTGGGTACGTGGCTTTCCCCGACCCATGGATCGCTCACCTATTTGGCCAACTTCCGGCAGCACGTGCGGCGATTGCGGGAAGTGGCCAAAATCCTCGGCGACCACGGCCAGCGGTTCGGCGTGGAGTACGTGGGACCCAAGGCCTCCTGGACCGCCGGCCACCACGCCTTCATCCACACCATGGCGGAGACCAAGGAGCTAATCGCCGAGGTCGGCAGGGACAACATGGGCCTGGTGTTGGACAGTTGGCATTGGTACACGGCCCACGAGACTGTGGCGGACCTCGTCTCGCTTGCCGGCAAGGACATCGTTGCCTGCGACCTGAACGACGCGCCGCCGGGCATTCCGGTCGATGAGCAGATGGACGGCAGCCGGGATCTGCCCGCGGCCACGGGCGTGATCGACCTGAAGGGCTTTTTGGGCGCGTTGGTCGAGATCGGCTACGACGGGCCGGTCCGTGCCGAACCGTTCAACCGGGAGCTTGCCGCGATGCCGAACGCGGAGGCGATGGCCGCGACGGCCGCCGCGATGACCAAGGCGTTCGCCCTGGTCGAGTAGACTTTGTTGGAAAACCCTGTCTCCGGGTGGCATGGCGTCGCTTGCGTCGCCATGTCTGACGGGCACATGCCCACGCTTCGCGAGGGCATGCCACCCAGGCAGTCACAAGTGAACCCGTTTTCCGACAAAGCCCGGCTCCCCGTCTATCGAGCCGACCGTGTTCAGGATGGCACGGCCGGCTGTCGATAGATTGGGGCCGGGAGGATGAATCGCTTATCGCGTCTTATTGCAGGGTCGAGCCGAGCCCCGGGCCGGGCAGCACGGTCGATGGCATGGTCGTATACGAGCCGGGCGCGCAGGGGTCGCAGGAATTGCACGGATCGCACGGCACCGCGCACGGGTCGCAAGCCGTCATCTCCGGCGTCGAGGAGGGAAACAGCGCGCCGCGCCGAAACCAGCTACACTGCTGGCAGCCAATCGAACTGGCCGTCAGCATCACTACAGCCGTCAGAACCAATAGCTTCTTCATCATCATTGAGATCTCCTGTCGAAACAGACCCGTTCGCCCGGCGGGCTAACGGCCAAACAACTCTACACCATGTCTCTTGATGTGCAAACGCAACGGTGTCTTTTTCTCGCAAAACTTGCCGTTGTTCTTTCGCGGCACTTGACGTGGGGAAATTGCGACATATTAATCTTAGTGGGGAAGGAGTCCCGCTCCGGGCAGTCGTTACCAATCTCAACGTGCACCGTTGACGGAAAGGGCCTCCCATGCACAGGGTTCGTTGGACTCAAGCGATTCAGATGCCGGCTGCGCTCGCGGTCGGACTGGCCGTGGTTTTGGCCGCCGGCGTGTCGGCGGCGGACGACGTCTGGCTCGTCAACAGCCGGCAGGCCCCCCGGTCGAACCCCGTCGGCAGCGAGGATCGGATCCAATACTCGCGTCTGGAGAACGATACCGATTGGGCCGCGGCCGACCTGGCGGCACTCTTGGCCACCGATGACCCGGCCGTGCCCACCTGCGTGTTCGTCCACGGCAACCGCAGCGGTCTTTCGGACGCGATCCGCATGGGAACGGGCGTACACCGTGAGTTGAAGCTCCAGGCGGGCGAACGTCCCTTTAGGTTCGTCATCTGGGCGTGGCCGGCCGATCAGGTGCGAGGGGCCCGGCAAGACATGCAACTGAAGGCGTGCCGCAGCGACGTGCAAAGTTATTACCTGGCCCAATGGCTGGGGAAGGTCAATCCCGATGTTTCCGTCGGCCTCGTCGGCTACAGCTTCGGCGCCCGGGCGATTACCGGCGCGCTGCATCTTGCGGCCGGGGGCCGGCTCGCGGGACGAACCCTGCCCGAGGGAACCACGGTACCGGAGCGACCGATTCGCGTCGTGCTCGTCGCCGCGGCGACGAACAACGACTGGTTGCTGCCGGGCCGGGCGAACGGGCTGGCCCTGGGCCAGGTCGAACGCCTCCTGGTCAGCCGAAACTCGTGTGACCCGGCGCTGAAATGGTATCCCATGATGTACGGGATAGGTGGTCCGCAGGCGATGGGCTTTTCGGGTCCGGCTTGTCTTTCCCGGCTTGGCGACGAGCGCGAGAAAGTCGAGGTCGTCGGCCTGGAGTGTTCCGTGGGCAGGAACCACGATTTCAGCCGCTATCGGCGCGCTTCGGGCTTGCGTGGGCGGCTGGGCTGGTACGCCTTCTTGGAACCTTCCGACCCGGTGGAACAAGCGCAGAGTTCGGTCCTCGACGACGCCGTCGCAGCATCCAGCGGCGGTCCGGCTCGCCAGCCTTGACGTTGAACCTGCCGCACAAGAAATCTCATGGACGAGCCCCAAGCATATCTTAACGGCCAGTTCATTCCCGCCTCGGCCGCGGCCGTTTCGGTGACGGACGTGGGCTTCACTCTGGGGGCCACGGTCGCCGAACAGTTGCGCACCTTCGCCGGAAAGCTCTTCCGGCTCGACGATCACTTAAACCGCTTGGGGCAATCGCTCGAAATCGTGGGCGTCGATCCGGGCATCGGGCGGGAGGACCTGGCCGATATCGCCCGGGAGCTGGTTGCCCGAAACTACCGCCTTCTGGCCCCCGGCGACGACCTGGGGCTTTCGATGTTCGTCACCCCGGGACAATCCCCGGCGAAGTCCTCCCCGGGCCCGGCGGAGCCGACCGTTTGTCTGCACACGTATCTGCTCCCGTTCGGGCTTTGGG
>JBDRTC010000051.1:0-3140 GCA_043824335.1 Planctomycetota bacterium
GGGCCGTGGTTGTGGATGGCGAGGTTGATCCGGTATTCGTCGCAAAAGCGCTCGATCGTGTCGAGCGATTCGGCGGCTGGCTCGGAAATGAACGTTTCGATGCCCATCTTGCGGCCGAACTCAAAGACCTTGCGGCAGCCGGCCTCGTCGCCGGGGATCGCGTGGAAGTAATAGGTCACCAGAGAGACGCCCGCCGAGTCGAGCTTCAGGCGAATCTGCTCAAGCTCCTCGTCGCTGAGCTCGGGATCGAAGTTCTTGGGGATCTCCGTGCTCACTTTCTGGAAGCTCAGGCCGCCGAAGTACGAGAGGCCGAGCTCGGCCGTCTTGTCGATCGCCTCGAAGAGCGTGTACTTGTGCAGGCTGTAGGCCGTCATCCCCAAACGCCACCCGAGCTTCTCCCGGGCGAGGGTTGCCGGCGTGAGCTTGCCGCTGGGGAGCGTGGGGGCGGGGAGGTCGCCCAAGGCGAACTGAGCCGCCGCGAGATAGAACCGCAACATGGTTGGGTCCCAGAAGACGTACGGGTTGTGGGCGATCGTCGAGTAGAAGACGCGTCCCCGGCCGTAGCGGCGCACCCACGCCAGGGCGTAGTCGTCGTCCTCGCGGATGGCCCGGCCACGGTTCGACCCCTGGTTGAGGTCGGTCTTCGCGGTGTCGATGCTCAAGAGCACGCGCACCCTGTCTCGCGAATAGGGCTCGTGGACGCGAAAGAACTCGTCGCGGTAATCGAAGCCGCCGACGTCGAACGGTTGAGTGAGCGGATGGGTGGGATCGTCGAGCTTGATGAAGACGTGCTCGTCGGGCTCACGATGGTTGGCCCCCCGGGCGCCGATCAGACGGCCGAACTCGGGCCAGTCTTCGTGGGCCCCCGGCCATCGGGTGAAGGCCACGGAGGTCCCGTGAACGCCCATGAGCCCTCCCCCGCCGCAGACGAACTCGATCAGGCTTCGCCTCAGCGAGGGGTCTTCTTCTCCAAAAAGGTTTCCCACGGTGTTGTTGAAGAAAACGGCGTCGAACTCTTTCAGGTTTTCCCGCTCAAAGACGGACGGATCCCGGCTCACGACCGTTTGAAACGCGCCGGTCTTCTCGCCCATCAGCGTGAAGGCGAGGTTCGCATGGTGGATCGAAGGGTGCCCGCCGTATCCGACGTTGAGGTCGAAGATCAACAGCTTCCGCGGCCTGCTCGGCTCAACAAAAGCCTTCGCGGGAATCGCCTCCTCAATCTTGATCCGCTCCTCCGGCCGGACCACGACCCGCGGCACCTGCCCCTCCGCGGCGTGCGTCCCACAACAAGCCCAACAAAAGCCCCAGAACGCCAAGAGGCCGAAAAGCGAAGTCTTCTTGACGAAGTTCATGCTCCGTATCTCCCGTGCGGTTGAGAATCAGTGAACATTCCAGCCCTTTGAAGTTACACCGTGAGACACGCTCGCAACCTCGGTCCCAAGCTCTGCTTGGGACCGCGCTTCCGCCAACTTCCGTCTTGCCGAATCGCCCAAGGTGACACAGCAATGCTGTAACGCGGGAATGTTCCCAAGCAGAGCTTGGGAACAAGTTACACGGTTTGTTCTTCATATGGCTGAAGTACTGCAGGATCAGATGACTTTACCGCGTCTTCAAACGTCAGATACCCTCGCCCCGTGGCGGAGCGCGGCGAGCTTGTCGGGCCAGGTGGGGATGAACTCCTGGGCGACGTACCCGGTGTAGCCGGTTTCGAGGATCGCACGCAGGATGGGCGGGTAGTTGATCTCCTGCGTGTCGTCCAGCTCGCCCCGGCCCGGCACGCCGGCCGTGTGGTAGTGGGCGATGTGGTCCTTGTATTGGCGGATGCGCCGGATCACGTCGCCGTTCATGATCTGCACGTGGTAGACGTCGAACAACAGCTTCATCCGCGGGGAGTCGACCCGCCGGATCAGGTCGACGCACAGGTCCACGTCGTCGCCGAAATAGCCCGGATGGCCCTTCATCGGATGGGTGTCGTCCCGGGTGTTCAGATGCTCAAGACAAAGGTTGACCCCTTTCTCTTCCGCGTACCCGATGACCTGCTTCCAGCAGTCGACGCAGTTGCGCACGGCCTCTTCGTCGGCGATCCCCTTCTCCCGATAGCCGGTGAACGTGATCACGTTGGGCGAGCCGAACTCGGCCGCCACGTCGATCCCCTCGCGGAGCTTCTCGATCGTGAAGGCGTGGTTTTCCCGGCTGAGCGGGCCGGTCTTGAACCCGTGGCTTCCCACGATGGCCGGGGTCATGCCCAGCTCGCGGAGCCTTGGGTAGTGCTTTCGGTCGATTCCCTCCATCGCGGGCATTCCCATCCGGTGGCAAACTTCGATCAACTCTTCGGTCGGGATCGGGTTGTAGCACCAGCCCATCACCGACTGCTTGATGCGGCCGTGGACGATGCGATAGTCTTCCGGTGGCACGTCGGGTGTTTTGTCGGCGGTCGTCGCCGGCTCGCCCGCGAGCGACACGCCCGCGCCGGCGGAGAGGGCCGCCACGCCGGTGAGAAAGCGGCGTCGGGAGACGACGTCGGTCGGTGGGTCTGTTTCTCGCATGATCGATTCTCCTTCGGACTATGGTTCCGATCAGTGTCCCTTTCTATACCGGGCCGCTCCGCGGAAGTCAATCAAGATCGCCGCGCGCCGAGCCACTCGATCACGTCGGCCGTCACCTGCTCCTTTTCCGGCTCGTGGAGCAGGTCGTGGTAGAGACCGTCGTAGAGCTTGAGCGTTTTGTCGGTCGAGCCGGCCCGATCGCAAAGCCGGCGGCTCCCCTCCCGGTCGGTCACCGTGTCTCCCGTTCCGTGGAGGACAAGAATAGGGAGCCGGATCGCTTCCATTTGGCCTTCCACGCGATCGGCCGCGCGGAGGATCTCGGCGCCGCTTCGGGCCGGGAAGCGGCCGTGAAAAACCAAGGGATCGCGCTTGAAGTGGTCCACGACTTCCGGATCGCGCGAGAGCCTCTTGAAACTCATCGGCACCAACCGCAGCCTCGGAAGCACGAGGCTGAAAAACGCCGCCAGCCGGCGAAGCAGGGGAAACACGCGGTCGCCGATCCGGCAGGCCGGAGCGCTGAGCACCAGCCCGCGGACGTCCGGCGGTCGCGTTGCGGCCAATAGCGCCACGATCGTTCCCCCCATGCTGTGCCCG
>JBDRTC010000052.1:0-7343 GCA_043824335.1 Planctomycetota bacterium
GGTCGCATTCAACAGGAGGGAGACGTCGACTTGCGGCTCTTTCCGGCCAATCTCAGCCTGGCTACCGGCGCCGCGGCCGAGGCGAAAGTCAGGGCGTACCGCCGCGACGGGTTCAACGGGGAGATCAGCGTTGCGTTCGAGGGCCTTCCCGCGGGATTCATAGCCGCGCCCGCGACGATTCCGGCGGGCCAGACGGAAATCCGCACGACGATCACCGCCCCGCCGGATGCCGCGCTGGGAATTGTCTCTCCCGTCGTGAAGGGAACGGCGATCATCCCCCAGTCCGGAGACCCCGTGGCGGAAAAGAAGGCGGCCGAAGAGGCCCTGGCCAAGGTGAAGGGCGAGCTCCAAGCGGCCGTCGCCGAGCACGAGGCGGCCGAAAAGGCGCCCGGCGAGGCCCTCGCGGCGGTCGCCCCGGCCCAGGCCGCCATGGCCCAGGCCGCCACGACCCATACCAGTGCCCAGGCCGCCGCGGCCCCCAAACGCCAGCAATCCAATGACGCCAAGAAGGGGGTGGACGATCTGGTCGCGGCCCAGCAGGTCCCGGCCGAGGCCAACGCGGCCGCCGCCGCCAAGGCCGTGACCGACTCGACCGCCGCCAAGGCCGCCCTGGACCAGCCTTTGGCGGAAGCCAAGGCGGCCGACGAGGCCAAGGCCGCGTTGACCCAGGCACAGGCAAACGAGCAGCAAGCCCAGAGCCAGTCCGACGCAGCCGACGCGAAGCTGGCCGAAGCCGAGGCCCAAAAGAAGTCGGCCGACGAGACCCTGGCGAACGTCAAGACCCAGGTGGCCACGGCCACCACCGCCCACCAGGAGGCCGAGAAAGCGGCCCAGGAGGCCGAATGGGCCGCCGCCAACGCCACCTTGGCGGAAGCGACCAAGAGGATCGAATCGCTCGGCAACCTGGCCAAGACCACGATCAGCCTGAAGGCCGATCCGGCTCCCCGGGGCGTTACCGTGAAAGCCGCCAACATCGCGGCGGACCAGAATGAAGCGACCGTCACGCTAACGGTCACCAAGCAGGCCCCCGTGGGGGTTAGGCAAAACATCATCCTTAGCGGAACGCTCCGAGTGGGTCCGGAAACCATCATCCGCGTGGCCCCCGCGATCCCCATCAACGTCCTCGCCGCGGAGCAGCCGAAGAAGTAGCGACGGCAGAGCGGGCTGCCAGCGCAACGTGGGATTCGCTCCATTCTTGCGCCGCGCCCGGTGGAATATTTCCCGAAGTTGTGTCAGACTTCACACATGCCCCAGCTTTTCGTCAAGAAAGAAACGCAGGTCCCATTGCCAGATCGGGCGACGATCCTGGTTGTCGGGGGAGGCCCTGCAGGTGCGTTCTTTGCCATCCGGACGTTGAGGAAAGCGAGAGAGCTCGGCAAGACGATCGATCTGGTCATCGTCGAGAGGAAAAGGGAGGTTTTGTTCTACGAGGCCTCCCGCTCGGTCACGTCGAGAGAGGGCTGCAACTACTGTGCGGGCGGTGTCTCCCCCAGGTTGGCCGACCTCTTGGAAGAGGCCGGCCTGACCCTGCCGGAAGAGATCGTCCAAGGCAGGGTCGAAGCACTCACCGTGCACGGGGAGTGGAAGAACATCGAGCTGCCGATCCCCGAGGGAAGAAAGCTCTTTTCCGTCTTTCGAGGCTCCCGCCCGGTGGGGCGACCGGAAAGACACGTCAACTTCGACTCCTATCTTCTCGACAAAGCGGCGGCGGAAGGGGCCAGGATCGTTACCGGCGATGTCCGCGACGTCGACTATTCTCCCGGCGGCAAGCCCGTCGTGACGTACCGGACCGGCCTCGGCGCCGAAGACCGCGAGGAGGTCGTCGAAGCGGATTTCGTCGTGTTCGCCGCCGGCGTGAACCAGACCCCGGGAAAGGAAGTGGAAACTCACCGGGTCTTCAAGATCCTAAAGCGGCTGATTCCCCGGTTTCGTCCGCCGAAGGTGCGGAAAGCTCTGATTTGCGAGTTGGAGGCCGACGACCGGCTCCTCAAGCTCATGCAGGGCGAGCTGCACTTTGCGGAATACGGCTCGCGGACGCTGAAGATCGAGATGTCCTCGCTGATCCCCAAGGCGCGGTGCATCACGGTGGTGCTGCTCGGTCGAAGCGTCGACAGGGCCGACAGCTCCGAGAACGGCCACATCGTCAGCGAGTTCCTCCAACTGTCCCACATCAAAAGACTCCTTCCCAGGAAAGTGAGCCTGACCCCTCTCTGCGTCTGCAACCCGAACATGACCGTGGGGGCCGCCAGAAACCCCTTTGGGCACCGGATCGCCCTGGTGGGCGACATGGCCGCATCGAGGCTCTACAAGGACGGAATCCTCTCGGCGTACCAGACGGCTTCGGCGCTTTCGGATTGCATCCTGGAAGCGGGCATCGACCGAGAGAGCCTCAGAAAGAGCTATTTGCCCGTGGTCAGGCGGTTTGCCAGAGACGGCTCGTTCGGCCGTGTTGTCTTCCTCCTCAATCGTCTGACGTTCAGCAATCGCATCGCGAGCCGAATCTTGTATCAGGCCGTGCTCACCGAAATAAGGGCCAAACCCGAGCACAAGCGCAGGCTGGGACGCCTCTTGTGGCGGATCGCCAGCGGCGACGACACCTACGAGCACATCCTCCGCTCGATGTTCCACCCGGCTTCTCTCGCCTCCATCTTCGTCGGCGGCCTGCTCGTGACCGTCAGGAACTACCTGGCCGAGCTCGTGTTCGGCTTGAAGTGGGGTGATTTCGGCAGGTTCCCGACGGGCGTTCCCAAGGAAGTCTTTGAAGCGAAGCGGAAAGAGCTTCTCGACGTTTCCGGCGTGGAGGAGCCCGACGCGGCCCGTGAGTTTGAGAGCATGTACTCCATTCGCGTCAAGGCGGACCCGCGCAGGATCTTCGAGCAACTGGGAAGATTCGGAGACGTCGACCGAGAATACTTCAAGCCGAGGATGATCCGGGTGCGGCGGACTCATGGAAACGCCAACGAGGTGGGAAGCGTCATCCAATACGACATCGTCCTGCGACTGCTCAGCTTCAGCATTGTCCTGGAGAAGGTGATCGCGGAGCGTTACCTGGTTTATCGCGTCCGGGACGGCTTCGGACGGGGGGGAGTGCTCATATTCCACATCGACACGATCCGGGAAGGGGTCTCGCTGCTCTCCATCTACGTGGGGTTTGACTTCGCCAATGGAGGAAACGTGCCGCAGAGATTCGGACGCTATCTTTTCAAGGTCGCGTTTCCGGGTTTCTTGCACGACGTCCTCTGGAATCACTCCCTCTGCAAGCTCAAGGACGTGATCGAGATGGAGGAAGCGTAGCATGTCTTCTCCTATCCGACTTCGACTTGGAACCCGGGCCAGCCCCTTGGCACGCTGGCAGGCGGAATGGGTTAGCGCGCGCCTCGAAGAGCTTCTTGGTGAAGAGGTACAGGTCGAGTTGGTGCACGTCACCACCAGCGGCGACCAGCAGCAGGAGGAGCCGATCGGAGCGGGCACCGCCCCGGGACTCTTCACCAAGGAGATCCAACGGGCGCTGTTGGACGATCGCATCGACCTGGCGGTGCACAGCCTCAAGGACCTGCCGACCGAGGAGGTGCCCGGGCTCTGTCTGGCGGCGGTTCCCGAGCGGGGCCCGGTCGGCGACGTGCTGGTCTGCCGGGAATACGCGTCGCTCGACGAACTGCCCGAGAAGGCCGCCGTGGGGACGGGCAGCCTGCGCCGGCGAGCCCAGTTGGCTCACGTCCGGCCCGATCTGGTGATGAAAGACATCCGCGGAAACGTCGACACCCGGCTCCGAAAGCTCAGCGAAAGCGGCTACGACGCCGTCGTTCTGGCCGAGGCCGGTCTGCGGCGGCTGGGGCTGGCCGAACACATTACCGAGGTGCTTTCCGCCTCGATCATGCTGCCGGCCATCGGGCAAGGGGCCCTGGGGCTGGAAACCCGAAGTGACGACGCCACGGCCCGCAACGCGCTTGAAAAGCTCGATCATCCGGCCACGCATGCCGCCGTTTTGGCTGAACGGGCGATGCTCACGGCGCTCTCAGGCGGTTGCCTGGCGCCGATCGCCGCCTGGGGGCGCGTCGAGGGCGGCACGCTCAAGCTCAGCGGCCGCGTGCTCAGCGCCGACGGGGCCACCAGGCTCGAGGCCTCCGACTCCGCCGACCCGGCCGACGCCGAGCCGCTCGGCCGACGCGTGGCCGAGGACCTCCTCGCCCAGGGCGCCGCGGAGCTGATCCAGGCGTTGAGATGACGATCATTCCGCCGTGATGCGATAGACGGCCCGGTGGCCGGGTATGTCGGCTTCGACCTGCTCGACTTGCCCGTTGCGGTGGGCGTACGTCTGGCCGGTGCGTTTGAGTTCGACGCCCTCGGGCTCGATGATCTCGAAGGCGGCGCCGAGGTCGTCCAGTTCCAGCGCGAGGCGGTTGCCGCGGAGATCGACCTTCGTGTGGGCCAGCCCGTCGAAAACGAGCATCGGATAGGTCACCCGCATCGCCCGCACCGCGTCGCCGGTAATCTGATCTTCAACGGTCACCCCGCTCGGCTCCACGGTGATCGTCTCCACAAGCTGCGTCGCGTTCGGCGTTTCCAAGCTGTACGCGACTCGGAACCGGACCTTCGCGGGCGTTTCTTCGAGGATTTCGACCGTCGGCTCCCGCGGGCTCATCGCGGCCAGCCGGTGACGGCCGGCGTTGTCCTCCCATTCGGGTCCCACGGCCAGGTTCACGTCCTTGCCGCTGTACTTTGGGGCACAGCCGTCCGACGGCCCGAGTTGCGGATGGCCGCCTTCGACGTGTACGCGGATCAGCCCGGTCGGGTTGTAGACGTGGTCGCCCGAGGTGTCGTACTCCACGTAGGTCCCACCCGCGTTGGCAAAGACCTTGTGAAACGGACGAAGGATCGCGACGGCGAACCCGCCAACGTCGGCCGGCGAGGGACGCTCCTCGATCGACTCGTCGGCAAACTGCCAGGCCTGCGCCAGCATCGACGAGGCCAGCATGTTGTAGCAGGTGTGGGCCGTGTAGCTTTCGTAGCCGTGGCGGGCATCAATCGGATAGCGGTTCTTGACGACGTAGCCGGAGCCGTCGGGCCGGATCCAGCGCCGGATCGAGGCCAACGAGAGCCGGGCCGCCCGCTTCAGCGCCCCCGCTTCGTCGAGGCGGCCCGCTTTCGCGGAGTGCGTGGCGTAGATTTCAAACGTGACCGCCTGCTCGGCCTCGTTCCAGATGTGGTGGCTGCTGCGGTAGCCAGTGGGGAGTTCCCCGGTGGGCGACTGGATCAAAAGCGACGTCCATGCCCCTTTCCAAAGTAAATCGCGATAGGCCGCCTGCGACGCGCCGCCGTAGCCCTTGGCCAACACGCCGCCCAGGTAATGTCGCGGAAAATGGTCGTAGGGGAGCGGATGGCCGTGCTCGTCGTACATCCCCAACGGCGTGAAGTGCTTAAGCTGCGCGGCCAGGCAGGTCTCGACGTACTCCAGGTCGACCATTCCCCGCACCGCCCGGAGGTATTCGCCCGAAAGATTCACGATGTTCCAGTTGGAGCTGTCGGGCCCGGCCCGGTAGAGCTTCGTGCGGTCGATTGCGGCAAGCTGCTTTTCCCAGCCGGCGACCCGCGTGGGCGGGGTCACGTGGGCGAAGTGTTCCAGGGCGAGCATCACCGGCCAGGTGTAGAAATCGCCGTGACCGCCGGCGGCCGTGGCCCCGGCCATGTCGGCCACGGAAACGTCCATGGCTTTCATGCCGCTTTCGAGCAGCTTGGGGTCGGTATTCTGCCCCGAGGCCGCCAGCACGGCCACCGAATGGGCGTAGCAGGGCGTGGCGTAGTATTTTTCGATCTTTTCAACCGGGTCGATGATCCGTCCTTCGCCGTCCTGATATTGGCCGATCGCCTCGACCTGGCCCGCGATGACCCTGAGGTAATCCCCGCGGCCAAGCCCGGTCGGCTTGTGGGATTTCATCGCGTCCTTTTGATCGCGAAGGAAGCGTTCCACCGTGGCGTGAAGGGGGTGCGCTCTGGTGACGGACTCCGGGGGGATGATCGGCGAGTTGGCGGCCTCGTTCACGGCGGCCGCGCGAGGGGGGCGCTGGGGTTCCGCGGAGGTCTCGGCGGCCCGTGCAAGTCCGGCGAAGCCAAGGAAAACGAACATGCTCGCCGCGGCGCGGTACCCAGCGACGATTGATCTTGTGGGTGGCACTGGCGTCTCGCCAGTGCTTGGGCCCTGACACTGGCGAGACGCCAGTGCCACCCAACTGACAAGTTCAAGAGTCATGAGGTAGTAGATTCTCACGGGAAACCCTCCTCGCGAAGTGGGTCGGGCCAGAGTGTCGAATGGCAAGTCTATCACCGGCAGCGGCCGACGGGCAACGTCGTGGAGGCTTCGAGCGGACAACTTGACGACCGTCCCGGTGAGTTTTCGGCCCTCCGAGCTTGAGGTCCCCGCGGCGAATCATTACCCTGTAACCACCGTAAGTATTGGTCGACGACCCCGCTGAAGCCGTAGCTTGACGGTGCCCCGATGAGCGGCTAGAATTCTTATCCGGATGGGTCCCGTATGCGTTCTTGTGTGACTCGGGGCGTCATGCCCGGAGGTCACGCGGCTTTCCCCTGGGGGGAGGCCTGCCGTCGGCTTGCTTACGTGCCCCTGTCGCCCGGGCAGGCGCGCTTCTTGAGCTTGCGGCTCGTTCCGATGCGTGCGGAGGATTACTTGGTTATTTGAGAGTCTCCGGGAGCAGGTCGGAATCGTCCATCCCCCGGAGACCTCGGCCGCCGGCCGCTGGCCAAGACTGGATACCCGCCTACGATGCCTGAAAACCTGACCGTCGAGCCCGATGCGTCTCTTTTGCCCGTGGTGGAATCCCGCAGCGGGGAGAAGGTTTCTGCCTGCTACCAGTGCCGCAAATGCACCAACGGGTGTCCGCTGGCGTTCGCCATGGACGTGATGCCCAACCAGGTGATGCGGATGATCCAGCTCGGCATGGAAGAGGAGCTGCTAAGCTCGAAGACGATTTGGCTGTGTGCCGGGTGCCAGACCTGCACGACGCGGTGCCCCAACGACATCGACATCGCCCACCTGATGGACACGCTCCGGCAGTTGAGCCTTGAGTCCAATATCCCGCCCGCCGAGCCGAAGGTGGTCAAGTTCCACAAGGCATTTCTCGACTCGCTCAGGCGCAACGGCCGGGTGTTCGAGTTGGGGATGGTGGGCCAATACAAGCTGACGACCGCCGATCTCTTCAGCGACACGAAGATGGCCTGGGAGATGCTCAAGCGCGGCAAGCTGAAGTTTTTGCCCGCCGGTATCAAGGGCAAACGTGAAGTCCGCGATATGTTCAAGAAAGGGTGAGGGGCGAGGGGTGAGGGGCGAG
>JBDRTC010000053.1:0-2220 GCA_043824335.1 Planctomycetota bacterium
GGGCGGCCCGGGCCGAGGCGGCGGCGCAGAAAACACCGCGACGAGCCGAAGCCCGCCGCGGCGTCTTACACTGTGGCACGAGAAAGGGGGCAACTCTCAGCGTGCCAGGTTCCAGGATAGTCCGGCCCGCAGCGGGAATCAATGGCGGGCGCAAACCGGACACTTTTCGGGGACGTCGTTCGCCACCTATGTGTCGCAACCGTATGCGTTCTCACCTCATCTCCCATGTTCTTGTCCCTTGCCCTTCGTATCCTCTAGCACGATCCCCAGCTCCCGCACCAGCGTCTCGCCGTAGAGCCGCGACGACTCGCGCACAAAGACGGCGATCCGGTTGGCTACAATGATCTCGGGGGCGTCCGTTCTAATCAGCGTGGCGAGTTGCGTGGCGGCCTTGGTGAGCCGGGCACGCTGACGCTTGGGATCGATCCTCACGAGATTCTCCTTTGGCGATGGCGGACAGCATAACGCCTGTTTACGTCTGAAACAAGAAGACCAGGCGGGCGTCCACCGGTGTGAGGTGCGCCCCCCTAGAGAGGGCAAACGGTATTCCCGAGACGCCCATGACCGGGCTCCCCAGGCCCGGCTGCCTGGCCGAAGATTATCAGTTCCTCCACATTGTCTGCCGGTCAGGCCCTGGGTTCGATCTGATGAAATCACCTCGCGGCCAGTAAGATTGCGCCGAGATTGGCCGCTTATGACGAGCGATTTCACGGGACCGACGAGCAAGTCCAGTGCGGGAAGTCAGTCGGGCCTTCCATTCCGACGGTTGTGGGCTCGATAGTACTCTATCCAAGCTCTGACCGGACGGGGATTGACGTTAGCGATTTTCTTCGTCGACGCCACATATTCCTCGTACTTGCGCAGCTCTTCGGATGTCGCGGCAGGCTTTTTGACCTCGCGAGAGTAGAATTCCCGGAACTTCTCGTACTCATAGAGTACACGCGGCGGCAACTCCTTTCCTTTGGCAGGAGCCTTCTCGATTTCCTCCCAGTAGAGTCGTGAGTTCTCCTGTGGATCTGTAAATCCTTGCGAATCACGGGACTCATGAAACTCCCCTCGTGTCATTTGCCACGGCAGTTCGTTGGGGGATGCTTGGAAGACGCTCTGCTGTGTCGGGGCTTCAATGGCCTGCCGTGAGTGAGTTCGGCAATGCTCCAAACAGGCTCCGGGCGGAACGTCCGGCGTCCGCTTGGAGGTTGTGTCGTGAGACGGCTCAACCGCGTCGTCCCCCTTCGCACGGTCGCCGTCGTGCAGGATAGTGCGGCCGGTCTCGATCTGCTTCAGGTCGGCTTCTCCTCCGACGCCAGGCATGAAGACCTTGACTTCACCGGCCCGGAGGGATTGCATAGCCTTGGTCTGGTCGAATGTGATGAACACGAGCGCGGTATTCTCGCAGAGTCTGGACATCTCACACCTCACTTTGCTGGAGCAAAAAAACGGCCTTCTACTAGTTTCCGCGTCACGGCCAAAATGCACAAAAAAAAGTCGCAAGTCTCATTATAGTAACAACTTGCGGCAAACTCCGTCGGCGACTCTCCTCATGCGCATGGGGTAAGGGTATGGGATGCGCGTTGGGCAACCTTGATCGTCGAAAGAGAACGCACCCTCGGCTGGTTGACCGACCAGCACCCGGATGGCGATGGCAACTGTGCTCTGGTACTGGACGCGAATCTCAGCAGAGCGTTCTGCCCAGCCGACTTGCCGCCGGATCACTTCATCATGCTGCACGGCACACGGGAGAGTGTCCGGGAAATCCTACTTGCCGGCGGGGAGGCTGGCTTCACGTTGGCATGGCCGACAGACGATCCGTTGCCCAGGCCATCGCGGAATTGATACTTCGCCCCCGGCGGTCCGCACACGTTCGAGTGCCACAGCGGGCCGTCGGGCGGCACCCAACAGAAGCCTTGCCCCGCGGCCGACGCCGGGAGGGGGTTCTCGTTTCTCGCAGAGCTAGCACCCGGCTAGTGGTCTGTCCAGATAGAGATTACTAATCGTAGACGTTTGACCTGACACACAGATTGCTGTGCTTATCTTGACGAATGCAGAACGTGACGGATTGGTAAAGTCGAACTGGACAGACCACTAGTGCTCCGTCAATCTTCGAATGGCAGGTTGGATCGTTCGTAGTGACCCGATTTGTCGGGTCTGACTTCAATCTGGACCGCATGAATGCGGCCAGTACAAACCCGTCAATTGAAGATTGACGGAGCACTAGCACCA
>JBDRTC010000054.1:0-15385 GCA_043824335.1 Planctomycetota bacterium
GCAGTGTCCCTTCTGTTTCGGTGGCCCGATAAGCCTCCCAAACGTCGAGCCGCACGTAGGCGCGCAAGGGGACGTGGGGCCGCAGTTGCCACTCGCGGTCCTCTTCGTCGGGCACCAGGGGCACGTACAGGTGCCGCTTGCCCGGGGGCTGGTCTTCGTAAAGGTACTTAACAAGCGCCGCTTCCATCTCGGGCTGAGTGAGGATCAAAGGCGCGGCCGGCCCCTTGGGCGGTTTTTGGAAAGAGGCGAACCAGCCGACCCGGCTGAAGCCGCGCAGGTACCAGGGGAGCGGCCAATAGTCGTCCTCAGGGCAGATTACCTGGACGTGCATCGCGCGGCGATCGGGATGAGCGGCGGCGACTTGCATGACGCGTTCGACCAGCAAGGGAACGTCGCTGGTCGTGTGGGAATAGACGTAAGGGTTGTCCGGATCCTCGTAGTCGCGAAAGCTCGCCCGATGGGCCTCCCACCCCAGGTGACCGGCCGCTGCGATCAACAAACCGATCACGGCCGTCTTGAGCACGTATCCCGGCGCAGCGCGAACGAGAACCGTCGCCCCGACCCCGGCCAGCAGGATCATTCCGTGCAGGAAGCCCAGCACGCACCACGGAGTCTTGTAGGGCATGGCGGAGTAGATCACCGTCAAGAGCACGGTGTAGATGCTCAGGAACCGCACGAAGGGGAGACTCGCCGGCTTGAGGGCCCGAGGAAAAACGGCGGCGGCCAGCCCCACCAAGGCCAACGCGGCGATCCACGCTTCCGTCCACACGGGGCCGCTGCCATGCTGCCACCAGAAGACGATGCGCGCGTAGTAGTGCCAGGGGTAGACGTGCCGGCCGACGCTCCCTTCGCCCGAGGCACGGCCGAGGTAGTAGAAGTACGTCGTGAGCGAGTCGAGCACGCCGCGGGGGTTGTCGAGAAACGAGGAGAAGAGCAAGGCCGACACGCCCGCGGCGGTCCCCGCCACGACGAGGCCCGCAAGCGCCAGCCGCGGGATGCCGAGGCGTCTCAGGTCGCCCATCGTCGCGGCCGCGGCCACCGCCATCGCGAATAGGGCGATCACGCACGTCTCCTTGGTGGCGTGCATCATGCCGACCGAGAGGCCGACGAGCACCAGCCACGAGCCCTCTCGAAGCCACGTCCGGCGACGCGCCCGGGGTTCCTCGGGCGCCGGGGCCGTGGCGATTCGCGCGTACCGCCAAAGGGCCACGATCGCCCCGAAGGTGAATGTGACCAGCAGCATCTCCTGAATGTAGTAGCGGCTGTAGAAGACCATCGCCGGAGAGACGGCCGCAAGCACGGCGGCGCAAAAGGCGGCCGCATGGCCCAGCTCGTCGCGCACGAGCCAGACCAGCCCGATTAGCACAAGGCCGAAGATTGCCGGCAGCAGGCGGAGATGGGTCTCGGTCGTCTCCGTGAGCCGCTCTAGCCAGAGAACGCGGGCGATCGGCAGCGTGAGGTAATTCAGGCTCGGCCCGTGATACTCGCGGGGATCGTAGACGTAGTCGTCCTGCTCCAGTAGCTTGCCGAACTTGATCGCGTGCACTGCCTCATCGCAGTGCATCGGCCGGTTGCCGAGATTTGGCAGGCGCAGCGCCACAGCGCCGGCGCCCACCACGGCGGCCATCAACGCGGCGAACAGGACCGGGCGTGTCATGCTGGCGGTTTACCGAAGACTTCCACCTCCGTGTAGTGGTTCTTAGGGTCGATGTGGTTGCCCCGGCTATAGAGGCGGACGTATCGGCCCTCGACGCCCCCGCAATCGACCAGCTTGCCCTCGGAGGTTTCGACGTAGCCCAGGTCGCTGCCGATTCCCATGCCCGAGGAGTTGTCGTAGTCGGTGTTGTAGACAGTTTGGGCGACGAGGAAGTCGGGGTCGTCGCTCACTTGGACGATCACGTCGCGGTACACCCGGGCCTCGGCGTGACTGTGCCAAAAGAGCACTCCGTAGATCGTCGCCTTCTGGCCCAGGTCGATCTGGACCCATTCCGTGCCCGGCCTGAGTTCGAGATAGCCGAAGTCGGAGGCTTCCTTGTCGCCGTCGGTCACGAAGTCCAACTCGCCGGCGGCCGGGGCCGGGTCGCTGGCCGAGACGGGCTTCCCCCAAGCCAGGTTGGCTGTCCCTTCCGGGGCGAGAAAAGGCGGCCGCGGCGTACCCCGCGGCTTCTCGACGTTCGCCTCCTCAAGCGGCACGGGCGTTCCGCGAAAGGCCGGGGCGGGAAGCTCCAGCGCAACGGGAACGAGGTCGCCCAGGACTGGTCCGGAGGCCGCTTCCTTCGCGGGCTCCTCTGCCGGGGGCGAATCGGCTTCCGGCTCTAAAGCCGGCGGAGTCGTCACCGAAGGGGGCGCCGGGACGGCCGGCGGAGTCGTCACCGACGGACCGGGCATCGGACCGCGGGGCGGCTCCACCGGCGGCGGGCAACCGACCATGGCCGCGATCACGAGCATAAGCGGAATCAGGTAAACCGAACGGTACGGTTGAAAACGCCTCACGTTTTGTTCTCCTCGAAAAACACCAACTCGGCGGGTGGGCCCGCCGGATAAACAGTTCTACGCGGCAACAAAGGGGCGCCCGGAGAATAACTCGGGGACTGTCCCAATTTTCCCCAGGGAAGATGAGACTGTCCCCCTCCCAAACCCGCCCCGTTGGGCCGGCCCGATCACAACGAGCTCAAAACCTTCTCGGCCCGCTGGCGAATCTGCTGATTCTTGACCGTCTTTTCCACCTTTTCCATGGCGGCGCGGATTTGATCCTTATCCCCCTCTTTCATTGTTTCCGCGATCATCACCGCGGCAAGGCCGGCTTCGTCGGCCAGGGCCGTGTCGTCCGGGGCCGACGTGGCCAGATCGAGCGCCGGCAACGTGCCAACGCCGCCCAACACCCCAAGGACCAGCCGTTTTTCCTCCGGGCGTTTCGCCAGGCTCATCGCTTCGGTCAGCCTTTCCAGATCGGCCGGCTGGTCGTCTTGCGGACCTGCCAGGCGTACCAGGCCCCGGATCGCCAGCACCTGGTGGCGCAGGCTCTCGTCTGTCTTGACGATCTCCAGCAGGTGGGGCGTGACGGCCGGATCGGGCCAGATCGAGAGCATGCGCACGGCCTGGTCGCGGACCGCTTCCTCGTCATCGCTCAATCGCGCGACGATCGCTGAGAGCGCCTTCGGGCCGCCGGCCCGGGCCAACCCGCCGAGGAGCACGAGCCGCGACGCCACGTCGGCCTCGGCCAGCCCGGCGATGATCGGCTCGGCCGAGTCCTCGCGGCCGCGGCTGGCCACGGCCAGCATGGCCAACTCGGCCCCTCTCTTCTCGGCGTCGCCTTCCGCCGCTTTGAGGATGTCGACAATCACGGCCGCATCCTTCTCTTCCGCCAGGTACCGAACGGCGCTCAACGCCGCCAGGCGAACCGAAGCCTCCGAATCCTTCACGCTTTCCAGCACACTGGGCAAGGTCTCCCTGGCGTTGCGGATCGCCAGAACACCGAGCAACTCGATCCGAACGGCCGGCTCCGCTTCCGCCATGGCGGCGACAACGGCCCCGTTCACGCCATCGCCCCGCATCCGAACCAGGCTCTGCCGGGCGGCGAGCTTTTCCGGCTCGGAGTCGGCGGCCGTCTTCCCGGCCAGAAGGGGCACGTCCGCTTCGCCTCCCAGTCCGCCCAGGGCGCGCAGGGACGCGGCGCGGACCGCTACCTCCTGGCTTGCGAGCATTTCCAGCACGGCCGGCCGGGCCGAGGCGTCTTGCCGGTCGCCCAGCGCGTCCAAGAGGTCCACTTGTGCCTCGGCCGACAAATCCGGGAGTAAAGCGGCGAATCGCTTCGTGGCCGCCTCCCCCGGCAATTCCTCACGGATGAACTGAAGCCCGACGGCCCGTGTCTCCCGATCCGGCTCGCCAAGGAACGCGATGACGAGCTGGATCTGGGCTTCATTTGGGTCCTCCTCCGCGGCCCACAAGGGGCTGCCAAGCAGGCAAATGAGGCCGACAAACAGCCAGGCCGCCGTCGCTCTAGCTTGTTCCCAAGCTCTGCTTGGGAACACACCCTCTTCGCAACGTCGCTTTGCGCCCTTGGACGAGTCGGCGAGACAGACGTTGGCCGAAGTGCGGTCCCAAGCAGAGCTTGGGACCGAAGTTGTGCGAGAGCTTGGGACCGAGGTTGTGCGCGCGTCTCGTGGCCTGGCTTCAAACCACTGGAATGTTGCCTGCATTCTTGTCAAGGATAATCCTCCCGTAGCGTCGTTGTTTGTGTTACTGCTTCCCCGTGGCGGCCAATAGTCCGCGCATAGCGGCGAGGCGGACGTGCTTGGCCTTGGATTTGCTCAAGGACTTGTAGATCAGCAAGGCCTCGGCCTTCTTGCCGTCGGCCAGGAGGCGCTCGGCGCAGGTGAGATAGGCGTCGGCGGCCGCCAGGCGAAGCGACTCCGGAGCCTTTTCCTGGAAAGTTCCCAGGGCTTTGGCCGCTTGGGAATTTCCCACGGCGCCCAGAGCGGCGGCCGCGGCACTGGCGACTTCCGCGTCGGAATCGCCGAGCAGGGCCACTAGGGCATCCACACTCGAGGCGTCGCGCCGCACGCCCAGCGAATTCAAGAGGCCCACCTTCACGCGCCCTTTGGCCTTCGCCGCGGCCTCGCGGAGCGCCGCAACGGCCTCGTCGCCGGGGATCCGCTCCAGGGCGTACCGGCCCATGTGCGAGAGCTTTTCGTCGGCCAGAAGCGGGGCGAGGGCCGGCACGGATTCGGCCGACCCGACGAGGCTCAGCGCCCGGCAAACGAAATCCTTCGATGCCGAGGAGACGTCGCTCCCCAGCACGGCGGCCAGCCGGGCGGCGAGGGCTTTTTGGGCCGCCTCATCGTTGTGCGAGGCGGCGACGGCCGCGTCGACGGCCGCCAGGGCCGCCCGATCCTGGCCCCAGTCGTAGGTTTTGAGCGTCTCGAAGGCCTTGTCCAGGGCCTCGTCGGCCAACGCGGCCGCGATCCCTCCACCCAAAAAGACAACCGCCGCCAAAACGGCAACCATCAGGCTCGTCTTGCGAAACATGTTTTCCTCCATTTCAATTCGGATGACACGGTAGCGAATCGTGAAAAAACGTCAACCTCGTTCTGCGTTCGTTCTGCATTTTCATTCTGGAAGGGGACAGTCCCATTTTCGCTGCGCGAAAATCGGGACAGTCCCCCGCTGAACACCTATTGCAGGGACCAGGGGTCGCGTATCGCCCGGGCGAGCTTTCGGTCGGCCGTGGGGTCGTTGACAAACTGCTCCTTCTCGGGGTCCCACTGGAGCTTGCGGCCCAGCTCCTGGCAGAGGTTGGCGATCTGGCAGGCGGAGTTCGCGCGGTGGGCGCCTTCGGCCGGGGCGATCGGCTGGCGGCGGCTCTTGACGCAGTCGAGGAAGTTGCGGACGTGGTCGTCCTGCGGGTACCCTTTGCCGAACTGCTTGTCGGCCAAAAGCGACTTGGGCTCGGCCTCGACGTTGCCGTCGTCGTCGGCGTAGATCCAGCCTTCGGTTCCCACGAACCGCACGTGCAGGGGCCACTTCCCTGCCTCGAAGATCAGCTTCACCCCGTTGGCGTAGCGGGCGACGACGGTGCCCTCGGCGAGCTCGAACTCGACGGGCCCGCTCGCGTCGGCGTCGTTGGCCCACTGGCAGAGATCGGCCGTGTGACTTCCCCACTCGGTGATCATTCCGCCGGAGAAATCGAGGTTGCACATCCAGAACTGCCGGGTGAGGTAGGTGGCGTTGTACGGGCGCCACGCGGCCGGACCGAGCCACATGTCCCAGTCGATCTCTTCCTTCGGGGGCTCCAACTCGGCAGGGAGGGTGGCGTAGGGATGATACTTGAACCATTCCGGGGGGGCCTTTTCGGCGTAGACCTCTTTGAGCTCGCCCAGCTTTCCCTCGCGGGCGAGGTCGACCGCGTACTTGAACCGCCCGACGCTGCGACGCTGCGTTCCGCACTGGAAGATCGTGCCGTAGCGGTCCATCGTGTTGACCAGGGCCCGCCCCTCGGCCACGGTGACCGACATCGGCTTCTCGCAGTACATGTCCTTGCCGGCCTTGGCCGTGAGGATGGCGGCCATCGTGTGCCAGTTGTCGCCGGTGGCGACCAGCATGGCGTCGATGTCGTCGCGTGCCAACAGTTCCCGCAGATCGCGGTAGGTCGTGCAGTCGGAGTTGCCGTACTTCTGGTCGACCAGTTGCTTGACGGCCTTGCGGCGTGCCTGCTTGACGTCGCAGAGGGCGAGGACCTCGACGTCGGCGTTGGCCATCAGGGCCTGCAAGTCGTGCGTTCCCCGGCCGCCGAGCCCGATCGCGCCCATGGTGATGCGTTGGCTGGCGGCGGGTCGTTCCGCTCCGCCCAGGGCGTTGGACGTGATAACGTAGGGCACCGCCAAGGCCGCCCCGACGCCCCGCACAAAGCCGCGGCGCGTGATCTTACGCTTTACCATCAAAGTTCCTCCTTCGGTCGGATCGCTGCGAATCGTTGGATACAGTCTAGCCGGATTTCCACGCCGGTGCCAGCGTTCGATAGCTCGGGCGCACGAGCAGCCGTTCCGCCTCGATCGCCCGGTCATGGCCGATTTTGAGAAAAGGCATGGAGATTCCGACACACGCAGCCCTGAAAGCATGCCCCCCAACGGAGGTGTCGCATCCGTCCTCCGTCAGTCCGATTTTGGGGTGGTTTTCTCGGATTGCTCACAGGAAGCGACACTGGCCGAAAGCCGAGAGATCCGCCAGTCATTCGGTTTGACCGAGAAAGGTGTCAGCGATCCAAGGGCTCCCGGAATCGCGCATCCCAACTCAAATGTGCTCGCACTTGATGCCGTACATTTGGGCATAGGCCTTGAATTGTCGCACGTGGTCGCCGTAGATGAACAGTTGATGGAAGCCCTTGGTGTCGCACGGGTCTTGCGGCCCGTCGATCTCAAGCTCGACCGAGGTGCGGCATCCGCCGGCCGGCGGGGTGTCGTGGTTGCGTATTACGCGGCCTTTGCCCAACAACATTTTCTCGGGGCCGACCATCTGCATGATCGTCACCTCTTGCTCCGGCCGCCACAACACTTGCACGGCCACGCCGATGTCCGATTCCGAGTGGCTCCGCAACAAGAAGGGCTCCGCCGGCTTGTCCCACCCATTGAGCTTCGTGGCGCACACGCAGTGCACGCCAATGAGCGTGCCGCGCTCGGTCTCGGGGACGGGGTCCTGAATGAACCCGGGCTTGTCGAGCAGCTTCAAGCACACCTCTTGCGACATTACGGCGTTGACGTCGGCCTCGCAGGTGCCGCTAAGGCCGTTGTCCAGCAGGTGAGTCCACGAGAGACACGGTGGGGTGGGAATCTCGCGGTTTCCGACCAGCCCCAGGCAATCCATGGAAATGCCTTGGCACCCCTCCTCTTCCATGATCTTGCGTGATGCGAAGTAGTTCTTCGCGGCATTGATCAAGTCGGCCCGCGTCGGCTCGACTACCTTCTTGGCCGCCTTGGCGTACTGCTCAGCCATGGCCACGACCTCGGGCGTTTCCTGGATGGTTTTGAGTGTGTCGGGGAACCGCCGCCGGGGTAGGAAGCGAATGGTAAGCCCCAGCGGCTCCATCTTCTGCTCGGCAGTCTCGGTGCCGCGAAGGACCGCCACCTTGGTGCGACGCAGACGATAGCCCGCCTGGATCATCTTCATTCCGAAACGCACCGGCCCGAGCTCGAAATCGGTCGACGAGGGGAGATACACTCCTTTGCGCCTCGCGGTGGGCACTACGGCCCCGGCAAACCCTGTGTGGAACATGCCCAGGCCGCAGAAGATTACCGTGGGGATGCCGCTTTGAGCGATTTTGTCGGTGTTGCCCACGATGAACTCGTCGGCATTGAGCGGAAAGACGATCACGCCCTTGGGACGCTCGGCCTTCACCTTCTTCACAAAGGCATCAACCTCGGCGGGCTCGTGGATCGGGGCGGGCTCAAATGAGACCTTCATACCCAATTGCCTGCCGAACTCCTCAACCAGCGCCCGACTCTTACCGGTGAAGCTCTCTGGGTCCCAAAACGTCCCCGGCCAGCCCAACCACTGCTTGCCCTTGGGACGCGCGTAGACCACTCGCACGTCCAGCGGCTCGTCCGGCTCGGGATTGGCAGCCGCTCCCTCAGCGGCCGTCAACATCGTTGGCAACAAAAGGCCCGCCGCCATCCCTGCACCAGCAACACCCAACACCTCGCGACGCGTGAATTCCCCGGCACAGTCTCCGCGAACACAGAATCGGCACATGGTCATTCTCCTTGTGGTTTCGCCCGTAGATCCTGGGAAGACGCCCCACGGTCGTCGGGGTTGAACACATATCGCCCTTGAATAGAATCGAACTGGATCAAGGGTAATCCGGACAGGGATCAGGCCCCGATTAACAGCTTCAGGGGGTCGACGTACGTCGCCACGCGAATCGTGCCCTGGTTGCTTGGTCCCCGGCCGCACAGCATAAATCCCGCGTTTTCCATTTGGACGCCGCTCGGCAACTCTCCGGTCACTCTCCAAGTTGCGGTCCCGGACCGCACCGCGCGGGCCTGCGACCATTTTGTGCCAACGCCGCGCTGAATGCAAGCGGTCAGCCTGGGTAGACGATGGCCATATTCCGGACTCGTTTCTGGCACAATCACGTGCAGTCGTAAGACCCCTTCCGGGACCGGCATCACCCAGAACGTACGAAGATCGACCCATGGTATACACGTCTGAACAGCGCTGGCACGTTCGCCAACGGCCGCGCGGGCTGTGGCGAGTGCGGCTTGGCTGAACTGCACTTCCAGCCGGAACGCTTGGACGGCGGGAATCTGGACATGGGCCGGCGGGGGCCATTGCGGACGAAGCTGCTCCTCCGGCTGCAGCAAATGTGCATGCTTATTCGCAGCTGCCGTGACGAGGCGTCCGCGGAGCGGGTGGAGGGCTCACAGCACTCGAAGGATGAACACTTGCTCCGCGCGGCCGCCGAACTGGTTGACGACCTCGAGCTTGACGCCGGCCGCTGCCGTGTCCTCGGCGCCGGGGGCGCCCGAGAGGATGCCGGTTTTTTCATCCAGGCTGAGCCATTCGGGCCCTTCGACGAGCCGGAACACGTTCTCCTCGACGTCCCAGAACCGGTATGCGTACTCCTTATCGTTGACGGCCGGGTCTTGCTTGCACTGGTAGTCGCCCAGCGAGCCGAGGCTCTTTGCCTGGTAGGTGTACGTTTGGCCGACCTTGGCCTCGGTGACCGGCTTGGTGCAGACGAACGGGTGCGGCATTTCGGCGTAGTCGGACGAGGCGCCGGCCGTGCCCTCGGCGTCGACGGCGACCACGCGATAGAAGACCTTGTTGGCATTCGGGGCGGTCGCCGTCGGGGAGACGACGACCATCGACGTGCCGGCGGTCTCGGCCAAAAAGTTACCCTGCACCGTGCCACGACCCGGCACCTCGTGCTCGCCCTTGTGGGTGGAGAAGCCTTTTTCGTCGCTGCCGTAGACTTCGTATTTCACCGGCCGCTGGCCCTGCGGGTTGGGTTCCCAATGGAGGCTGATCGACGAATCGTCTCGCTCGAACCGCAGCTTGACCGGCACGCGGGGGCCTTGCCAGGTGAACGTCCATGCTTGGCTCCAATCCCCCCAGACACCCCAATGATCCCGGCAACGCAGGCGCCAGTGGTAGACCTCGTCGGGGCTGAAGATGCCGGTGTAGGGCACGGTCCACTGCGTGGTGGGGATGACAACGTCCAACGACGTGCGGTACGGATACTTGAAATCGGCTCGCCGGCTCACCTGCAAGTGGTAGCGATCGGCGCCCTCCATGGCCGGCCACGAGAACGTGACGATCGAGTCCTTGACCCGGGCCCCGGGCGCGGGGTGCTCGGGGGCTTCGATGGGCGCAAGCGGCCGGACCGCGTCGCTTTCCCGCCACTGGTGCGTGATGCGCAGGCGCCGCTCGCCTTCCGTCTCATTCCAATAGACGACGCGGTTCGTGCCCAGTGTCAGCCTGGGAAGCGAGACCGGGGCGGCCAGCACATCGGTTTCGATCTCCAGTGCCCCGAGGCTCGCTCCCCGGCTCGAACCCGACGAGCCGAGCCCGACGCGAACAAAATAGCCGTACTTTGCCGGGCGGTTGAGGACGTCGAGCCCGTCGGCCAGGGCAACTTCCGCCTCGTGAGGGCCGGCGCCCCGGGCCGACCAAAGCTCGTGGAACTCCTTGCCATCGAGCGAGAGGGCCAGTGAGAACTGGTCGTCGGGCCCGAGCCCTGCAAATTTCGCCCGGACCGTGCCGTCGCAGATGGCGTAGGGGACCCGGATCGCGTAATCCAGATGCGAGTCGGCCGTCTGACCGGCCAGAGAGCCACGCTGTCCGGCGCCGGTCGACTCGACAATGCCCTCGATCGAGGCTGCCTCCGCCCGAGCGGCCTTGAGCGAGAGCCGGGGCCGGTAGGCAAACTTCGAGTTGCCAAAATACTTGGGCCGGAGCGCCCGCTCTTTGTTCTCGGCGCAGATCTTCCCCACGTTGTCCCAACGCAAAACGGCCTTCTCGCCGGGCCGCAGCGTGTAGCCGATCTCGTGCCCTCGAAGCTGGGCGTCGTGCTGCGTGTCGTCGGAACCGAACAGGGCCGCGGGTGCGTCGCTGCTGGTGAAGCCGGCGACGACCCGGCCGTAGTTCAGCTCGCGGCGCACGAGGTCGTGATCCCGGGCGCACGCGTCGCCGCTAATGGGCAACCGGTTCTCGCGGTCGAGGTAGAAGCAGTCCATGTCGACGTCCATGAACTGATGCCCGCCGCCCACGAACGCCTCGCACTGCACGTGCCCTCGCAAGGCCCGGTTCTTGGACCCGACGAACCCCGCGTGGTGGAAGAGCGAGCAGCCGGCGTTACCCGCGTCGTCGCAAAGGTTGAAGCCGTAGACGTTGAAGAGCTTTACCGGGTCGTGCGGCTCGGAATCGCCGAACAGCGGGCTCTCGTGGTAGAGGTTCTGGCGCATGTTCTCCCAGATGAGGTAGACCTTTTCCTGGTCGGTGGCCGCGCCCCGGGTGAACTCTTCGAGCAGGCTCTCGAAGGTGTACCAGTTGCCCAGAGCGTTCACGACCAGCCGGGGGTTGACGACCGGGGCGTCGCCGATGTTTTCGATCGAGAGTGCCACGTTGTTCTGGAACGTGATGTAGCAGTTGCCGGTCGTGAGCGTTCTGGTGTTCTCCATATCGAGCGTGCCGCCCATTTCGATCGCGTACTCGTGCCGGCCGGAGGTGATCTCTTCGGTGTGCGTTTTTTCTTCGGCGGGGAATCGATCCAATCCGCCCAGCGCGCTCGATGGATTGGCAGAGGCCACTTCGTACTTGCGTCCGCTGGTGCGGGGGTCGGTGTTGTCGGACGCGGAGAAGTAGAGCGTCTCCCGCGTCCAATGGGAGAACCGGCCGCCCCCTTCCTCGCGGATCTGCGCGTGGACCGACCGCGCCGGGCCGAGCGGCTTGCCGTCTTCAAAGAGCACGAGCATCGACCGGTTGCCGGTGAACTTGTCGCCCTCTTCACCGAAATCCATGGAGGCGACGTAACAATGCCCTTGTTCCGCATGCACGCACTCGGCGGGCACCGGGTAGCGGTTCGGCGCGTCGGCAGGCTGGGCGGTCGAGCAGAGGGTTGCCAGCAGTGCCGCCGCGAGGCAGCCGCGCGAAAATGCCGTCGTCAGAGCCATTGAATCGTTCTCCCTCTGGATTTCCGGGCTTGGTCGCGTCGTCAAGTTTGATCTCGGCGTTTAGCCGCCGACGGTACGTCGGCGATCGCGAGCGTTTCGAAGGGCCGACGTGCCGTCGGCCGCTAAACGTGCCGGCGACGACTTCAAAGCGGACGGACCGTTTGTGCGCCCTCGGCGATGTTGTGTTTGCGTCATTCCCGCGCGGGGGCAGCGTGTACTTCCTCCCCGGCCCTCGGCACGTGCCAGAACGAGCGGAAGTAGGCATCGTCGGTGGCGTAGACGTCGATCGGGTCCTTGCCCAAGTCGAACGAGGCCGGGAGCACGCCGTATCGCTTCATCTCGCGCACGTAGTGCTCGTTGGGCTTGAAGCCGGGCATGTCGAAACGCTTGATCTCGCCGAGCTTCACTCGGGCCTCCTCAATGTGGGCGAGGATCGTCTGGTAGTCCGGGTCGTGGGTATCGGCAAAGACGATCGGGTGCTCGATCGGCTGGGGCGGCCGGCCTTGGTCTTCCGGAACGGGCTTCGGGTCCTCGATTTCGGCCACCGGCTTGCCCTCGGCGTAACCGCCGGCCTGCCGGGCCAGCGGAGCCAACAGGAAGAGGGATTTTTCCGGACCGCTCAGATTGTACACCCGGTGCCGCGAATAGCGGCTCAAGGGCCGGGTCCACGAGAGCATGTCGCCCCATGGGTTCAAGGCGGTGACGGCCGTCACGTGCTGGGGAAGCTGCTCCTTGGGGTGGCAGGCGGCGCAACGTCGCGCGCCGGCCTCGACGGCCGGCGCGGTCGACGGCCACTCGTCGGCCATCACGCGGATCGGCTCGTTGACGCGCCAACACCCGCCCACCTGGCCGGTGCCGTAGGCCGCGTACGTGCCGGGATAAGTGGCCCCGACGTCGATCCAGAGTTGAACCAGCCTCTTTTCGTGCGGGCTGAGGTCTACCTCGTAGTGGCTCGGGGCGAGCTTGTCCACCAGCGGCGAGGCGGAGCTATAGGTCGCGTACGGCTCGTTGTTACCCGGCTCGCGTCCGGTGCCGTGTTGCGGCTGGCCGCCGGTGTCTTTGATTTGCCAGTAGAGGTAGAGCGAGTAGTAGCTTTGGGAGAAGACCGGTCCGTGGTCGCCCGTCAGGGCCACGCCACCGTCGCGCCTTTCGTGGTTGTGGCAGCGAACGCAATGCCGGTCGAGGATCGGTTGGATGTCGCGGGGGAAGTCCATGATCTCCAGGGCCTCGGCGATGGGCTCGATTTTGCTGGGCTCTCGGGCAACGGCCTGAAGCCCGATTCCGGGGAGGGCGGCCGAGGTCTTCTCGCGCGGCTCGTGGCAGCCGACGCATCCGGCCGTCTCGCCCGGCTGGAGCGTGACAAAGCTCCGCATCTGCTTGACCGACCGGTCGTTCTCGTCCAACAGGGCGAAGTAGATGCTCCGCATGGCGGGCACCTCGAAGCAGGCCGAGCCGTCGGGCGACACGGGCACGGTGCCCAGGATGCGCTTGAGCGTGGAGGTCACTCCGTGCCCGATCGGCTGGGAGCCGCCGCCGTGGAAATTGGCCGGCTTGGGCAGGTCTTCCATCACCAGGAGCTTCTTGATCGCGCCCCGCTTCACGCCCGCCATGTTGCGGCCGGAATAAACGTCGCCGACCAGCAGCGTTGCCGTCGGCTTGGCGAAGTCGGACCGCGGTGGGACGATCCGCTCGCGGGCCCGCGCGACGATCGGGCGGGGCTCGTTGAGCGGCAGGGTCCCGCCCGAGTAGAGCACCTCGGCGTCGCCCGCCGCGTTCATCAGCAGGAGCTGGCCGCCCCGGGCGACCAGGAAGGCGTCTTCCGAGAGCGGGTGAGGATCGCGGAAATCGTAGGTCGACGAGACGTTCTTCATCGACGCCCTGTCGTTCGGGCCCTGCTTCGTGCTGAGCGTGGCCACGAAGCCCTGATGCTCGTTGCGGCCGTGGCCCGGCGAGTTGGTGAGCACCACGTCGTTCGTGCCGGGGATCGGCTTGGCGTCGATGAACACGCCGCCGGGGTGCATGTTGCCGAAGTAGACCATCTGGCCGGTGCCGTCGGGGTTCATCGTCCAAAGGTGATGGAAGCTGACCGGATCGCGATTCACGTACTCCCACCGGGTGTAGAGCACCCGGCCGTCGGGCAGCACGGCCGGCGTGTTCTCCGTGAACGAGCCCGAGGAGAGCATGCGTACGCTCTCCCCGTTGGCGTCGCAACGGAAGAGGATGGCCGTCTCGGCCAGCCAGCAGCCGATCCAGCGGTGGCAGCGGGTGGAGCAGAAGAGGAGGTCGCCGTCGGGGAGGTAGGTCGGCTCGATGTCGTCCCACGGCCCGTCGGTGATCTGCCGCAAGCCGGTTCCGTCGACGTTGATCTCATAAAGATGATAGCGGTGGGTGCCTCCCTTGCGGTAGGAGAACAGGATCTTCGTTGCATCGTAGTGGACCTGCGGATCGCGGATTGATCCGCCGGGGTCGTCCACCAGATCGGTCACCTCGCCGGTGCGGACGTTCAGCTTGGAGAGCTTGCCCCCGTCGTCGGCGTGAAGCCAGACGTTCGGGTCGATGCAGGCGTAGCCGAAGTTCGCGTAGTAGTGCCCGGAAAGGTCCCGGCCGTAGCCCCGCTGGGCAAAGACGATTTCCTCGAACCCAAAAGGCTCCATGGCGGCAAACACCTTGGCCCGTCGGGCGATCTCCTGCTGGCGGAGCAATTCGGCCCGGGGCTCACAGTGGGCCCGAATCTCCTCGGTTGAAAGCGCCCGGCTCCAGATCGCCAGGTCGTCGAGGTATCCCCGATAGCGGATCCCCGGCGAGGGGGCCTGGGGTGAATCGCCGATCCCCAGGGTGTCGTTCTTCGCGCCGCCGATCGTGCCTTCAAAGGTGCCCGTGGCAACCTGCCGTCCGTTGAGATAGACGGTCAACGTGCTGCCGCCCGGGTCGGCGTCGTTGCGACTGGCCACCGCGGCCAGGTGCTGCCAGCGGTCCGGCTGGACGGAGCCGCCCTCGGCAAAGACGTATTGGCCGTCGGCGTGGCCGTGGTAGAGGCTGGCCAGACCGTTGTGGATTCCCACGTGGTAGGCGTACTCGGGCGCGGCTCCCCAGTTGAGCACGAGGCGGTTCCAGCCGGCCAGTTGCGTCGGGAGGATCCAGGCCTCGATCGTGTAGTTGGGCCCCAGCCTGGTGTCGTCGGAGATCGTCGCGGTGAGGAACTCCGCGTCGCCCGGCTTTATGCCCAAGGCCACCACCGCGCCCGAGGCGCCGGGCAGATCGGCGGCCGCCAGGAAGCGGGCGGTCGTTTCGGTCCCTTGGCGGTCGCGTGCGGTGAGGTCGTCGGATGCGCTCCCGGCCGAATCGCCGAGCGTGCCGTCGAAATCCCAGAAGGCGACGAGCCCTTCGCCGGCCGGCGCCGCTTCGGCCGGCGCCCACGCCAAGGCGCCGAGCAGGCCCAAGAGCATGGCGAGCGGAAACCGAGTGGTTTGCATGATGACCCTCCACGATTCCGTGCTTTTTCGGCCGCAGCCGTCCCGGGGTCATTCTAAGCCAACTTGCCCCGTTTTGGGAGTCAAATGGCGCAAAAAGGTCCTTGTCGGCAGGGGCACGTCCACCAGGAGTGGCAGAGCCGGCCTCGCAGTGATAAGATTCGGAGGGTGTCCGGGAATTCCAATTGAAAATCCCCGTTGGTGCGGCAGTTGTACTGCCGCACCTTGGTGGCGCGGAAGAGGTTCGGC
>JBDRTC010000055.1:0-9139 GCA_043824335.1 Planctomycetota bacterium
CTACCTTACCGCCGGCATTTTCCCCGCCGAAGGTCTCTTCGTGTACGCGCTGGACGCCAACGACGGCCGCGAAATTTGGCGGAACGACACTTGCGGCGAGGCCCCCCAAAGCCGCATCTCCTTTCAAGGCTATTTGCTGGCCTCGAAGAACACGCTCTATTCGCCGATGGCACGCGTCTCGCCGGCGGCGTTCGACCGGACTGATGGAAAGCTCAAGTACACGCCCTACTTCGGAAAGCCCGTGGGCGGAACCTACGCGCTGTTGGCCGGCGACGAAATGTACACCGGCACCGAGGAAATGGTCGGCTACCGGGGCGAAACCCGCGCCGACCGGTTCGCCTCGTTCACGGGCCGGAAGATCGTCGTGACCAGCGACACGGCCTACGTGGCCGGCGAGAGCGATTTGTCGGCGCTGGACCGCAAAGCGTTTCCGGCCGCCAGCAACAGGCTCCAGTCGGTTCGGGCGCAAAAGACCGAGGCCGACCAGGCCCTCCGCAGAACGCCTACCGACGAGTTGAAAGCCAAGGCCGCCGCACTGGCCGAGGAGCTCAAAAAGGCCGAAGAGCAATTCGCCGCGGCCACCCGTTGGAAGACCGCTCTCACGTGCCACGAATCCCTCATCCTCGCCGGCGACGTCCTCTTCGCCGGGGGAGCCGATCAGGTCGTGGCCGTTGAGGCCGCCACGGGAAAAACGCTTTGGACCGGAAAGGTTCAGGGGACGGCCAAAGGGTTGGCCGTCGCCGCGGGAAGGTTGTTCGTCAGCACCGACGAGGGAAAGATCTATTCCTTCGGACCGGAAGGATCGCCGCAGATAGGCGCCGTTTCCGAGTTGCTCAAACCGAATCCCTACGCGAATTCCCCGTCGACTCTGGCGTTTGAGCAAGCCGCGGAGAAGATCCTCGAACTCGCTCCGATCAAGCGTGGCTACTGCCTCGTGGCCGGCCTGGAGACGGGCCAACTCGCCCTGGAGCTGGCCAAACGCACGGAGTTGAGGATCTATGCCGTCGACCCGGACGCGGAAAAAGTCGCCGCGGCGCGAAAGGCGATCGACGCATCCGGGCTCTACGGCGACCGCGTGCGGGTCGAGCAGTGGCCACTGGACAAGATCCCCTACTCCGACTACTTCGCCAACCTCATCGTCTCCGAAACCGCGGTGCTCACGGGCGAGTTACCGCCGGGTGCAGACCAACTTGCCCGCATGCTCAAGCCCCTTGGCGGCACAATGATCGTGCAACGAAAGCAAGGCGGGGCGGATTCGGACAAGTACCGATGGGATGTCGAGGTCCGCGAAGCCCTGCCCGGGGCCGGCAGTTGGACGCACCAATTCGGCAACCCGGCCAACAACGCCTGCGGCGACGACGAGATCGTCAAGGCCCCGTTCGGCGTTCTCTGGTTCGGGCGCCCCGGCCCGGGCGAGATGGTCAACCGCCACGCCCGCGCCGCCAGCCCCTTGTCGATCGACGGCCGCCTCTTCATCCAGGGCGAAAACACCGTGATGGCCTACGACGCCTACAACGGCCTCAAGCTCTGGCAACGCGACATGCCCGGCGCCATGCGGACCAACGCCTCGCACGACGGCAGCAACCTGGCCGTCAGCCGCGAGGGCCTGTTCCTGGCGATCGGAGGCAATTGTCTCAAGCTCGACCCGGCCACGGGCGAGACCACGGCCACCTACCCGCTCCCAGCGGTCGACGACGGCAAGTCGGGCCGCTGGGGGACGATTGCCACGGCCGGCGGGCTGCTCTTCGGCACGCGGTGCCCCGGCGGGCGGGAAAGCGACCTGATCTTCGCCGTCGACATCCAAAGCGGCGAGCATCGCTGGGTCCACACGGGAACACGAATCCCCCATATCGCCATCGCCATCGGCGACGGGCGCGTCTTCTTCGTCGACAGCTCGACCGACGCAGAGGCCCGAAAGCTGGCCGTCGACCGGCAGCGCAAGCGGATCGCCAAGCTCCCCGAGTCGGAGCGGCCCGCGGCCCTGGCCGCGCTGGAGAAGGCCGACGTGCGCATGGCCGTCGCCCTCGACGCCGAAACCGGCCAGGTCGTCTGGCAGGAGCCGGTCGACCTGACCCATTGCGGCGGCGGCAACCTGGGAGCGATGTACAACCACGAGGTGCTGGTGATTTTTGGCGTCTATCTCGACGGCCACTACTGGCAGCAGTTTTTTGCCGGGGAGTTCGCCTCGCGGCGCGTCACCGCCCTTTCCGGAACCGACGGCAGCTTCCTCTGGTCGCAGCCGGTGGGGTACCGCGTCCGGCCGGTCATAATCGGCGACACTCTGCACGCCGAGCCGTGGGCCTACGACCTGCACACGGGCGAGGGCAAAACACGGGTCCATCCGATCACCGGCCAGACCGACCGCTGGCAGTTTGCCCGGCCCGGGCATCATTGTGGCTGTCCGATCGGCTCGCCCAACTGCCTCTTCTTCCGCTCCTTATGCCTCGGCTACTACGACCTGTTGGGCGACTACGGCACGATGCACTTCGGGGGCCAACGGCCCGGTTGCTGGGTCAATGCGATCCCCGCGGCCGGCCTGCTGCTTTTCCCCGAGGCCAGCGCCGGCTGTATGTGCCCCTTCCCCAACATGTGCAGCGTCGTCTTCAAGCCGACGACCCGGAACAAGGCCTTTTCCTACTACAGCGCTCCGGGCCCGATGACGCCGGTCCAACGCCTGGCGGTCAACCTGGGCGCCGCGGGCGACCGGGCCGACTCGGCCGGGAACCTCTGGCTGGGCTACCCCCGCCCGAGCGGATCACTCGTGCTTCAGTTCAAGGTCGACATCGCCTTTTACCCGGGGGGCGGGTTCGTCGGGCGCAACTCCGCCTACACGCCCATCGGCGGGAGCGACGACGCCTGGCTCTTCGCCTCGGCCGCCCGAGGGTTGAAGAAGTGCGTTGTTCCCCTCTTGGATCAGGATGATGGAACCGCCCTGTACCGCGTGAAGCTCGCCTTTGCCGATCCCGACAACGACCAGCCCGGCCGGCGCGTGTTCGACATCAAGCTCCAGGGCAAGGTCGTGCTGGAGAGTTTTGACCTCGTCGAGGCCGCGGGCGGCCGGGACCGGGCCATTGTGAAGGAGTTTGCCGGAATCGAGGTCAGCGACAACCTCACGATCGAGCTGGTTTCCAAAGGCGCCAAGCCCAAGCCGGAGCAGGCCCCGATCCTCCAAGGCGTGGAGGTCGTGCGCGAAAAGATCACAAGCCTCGGCTGCGCGGTGCCCGACTTTTTGCTGAACACGCTGGAGCCCCGTCAAACCGGCGAGCTGCGATTGGCCAATCTGCGGGAAGACGGTTTTGAAGGCACGCTCGAGATCGCAGCGCCGGAAGGCTTCCACATCGATCCGAGCGAGGCCGAGGTGAAGCTGGCCGGCGGAGACCGCACCACGATCACGCTAAAGGCCGTGGTCGCCGAGAACGTGCCCGCCGGGGTGTATGAGGTCCCCGTCAAGCTGGTGCGGTCCGACGGCACGGTCGAGCTGGAGCGAACCACGCGAGTCGAGCACCTGGGCCGGCGCGGCCGAATCGTGCTCCACCCGGTCGAGGATGCCTACGTGAGCCAGCGCTATCCCGACAAGAACAGCGGCACGACCGGCGTGCTCCTGGTCGACGGCGGGGACCAGAAGATGAACGACACCGACCACAGCCTCGCGTACGTCAAGTTTCGGCTCGACGTGCCCGGCAAGCCGGTCGGCGTCCGTTTGCGGATCCACAACGCGGGCAACCCGACGGGCGATTCCGGGCGGGTCTGCCTGGCGGAACAGCCGTGGAGCGAAAAGGCGATCACGTACAACACCCGCCCCGAGCCCACGCGAGAGCTGGCCCGGCTGGGCCGCGTTGCCGAACGCCAAATCGTCGAGTGCTTGCTCGACGTGGACCTCGCCGGGATGACCGAGCTGAGCCTTCTCATCGATCCGACCGGCTGCGACGGCGTCGATTACCTCTCGCGCGAGGCCAACCAGCCGGCCGAATTGATCGTCGAATACGAGCCGAATTGACTGGACGTCAGTCCTGGCCAAGCGAGCGAAAACGCCCACCGACCGCGGTCGGTGGGGTCTGCCCGAGCCTCCGCGCCGGCCTCGTCGAGGATCCGCGCAAAACACAGGGGGAAGGAAGCCTCAACTGCTTCCTTCCCCCTCGGTTTGTCTGGCCAATCCGGCCAATGCGGTCAGCCTGCTCGCTCCGCCGTCACGGAGACGGGGCCGGCTCTTCGGCGGGCTTTTCCTCAGCCGGGGCCGCTTCCTTGGCCGGGGCCTCCTCGGCGGGCTTCTCCTCAGCCGGGGCTTTTTCCTCGGCAGGCTTTTCCTCAGCCGGAGCCGCTTCCGCAGCGGGCGCCGCTTCTTCAGCGGGGGCCATCTCTTCGGCCGCCGGCTCGATCGTGGGGAAATCGATGGTCGGCAACGGCGGAGCCGGCTGTTCGGCCGCCCCCTCCTCGGCGGGGAGTTCCGGAACCGTCATTTCCTCCATCGCTCCCTCTTCGGCAGGGGCTTCCGCCTCGCTCGCGTCGCCCGAACCCTCGTCGGTCGGGATTGCCGGCGCCACGTCACTCGGGGGGCCCGTGTCAACCGCGGGCGGAGTATCCGGCCCTTGGGGGCACCCCAACGTAAAAGCGACGACGCCCAAGAGCATCACCAACAAAGCAAGCTTCTTCATACGACACCTCCCTGAATAATCGGACCACGGTTGCCAAGAGGCGTCCAGGATACCGCCTGCCGAGCTGGAAGTAAAGAAGCCCGCGAGATTCGACGTCTAATTTCTTCCCGCGCTTTGGTGCCTGCCCCGCGGCGTCACCGTAAGAGCGAAGCAGGCGCCCACGGCCGCCTAGTGGTGTGTCAAATCCAAAATGGCGGACTCAGTAGTTCGTAGTGGCCCGATTGATCGGGCCTTCCAGGCGTGTGGAGCGCAATTTCCGGGCAACGGACCGCATGAATGCGGTCACTACGGACCCGTCAAGCACGGTTTGACAGGCACCAGCGACGATTGCACGAAATCGCCTGTCCCCGCGAACTGCCCGGCTGAGCACCACACCGACGGCCAGTCCCCCAAGGCGCCATCCGTTCCAGTCCAGGCGCCCCGAACCCTCATCCTGGTGGAAGGCGGCAACGACACCGAATTCTTGCGGCGGGTCAGTATGATCCTCAGCGTAGAGTCACTTCACCTCTTCGGCCGTCTCTCCCGGGACGGGCGGCATCATGTCGGCTGGCGGATTGGCCGCCGTATCCTCCTCCGCCGGGGGGCGCGTCCCCGAACCACACCCGAATGAGCCGATGGTGAGCAAACACAACAAGAGAAAAACAAACACGTTTCGCATGAGGACGTCCTCCTTCTAATACTGGACTTGGGTGCCTTCGCTTATCCCCTGGAGACATTGCCACAGGTCCCAGGGCATCGTCTCCGAGACGAAATGGCCGCTGCCGTCGGCAAACAGGTGGTTTCCGCCGCCGGGGTGCATGCTGCTTGCGCCCAGCCAGTGCGTGTTCAGGCCGCCGTAGGCGATGAAGCTGGGCGTGAACGCGTGGTTCCTGAACCAGGACCACGCCGACTTTGCGCCGGAACCGTCGACTTCCGCGAAACGGGTCCTGCCGCCCTCGTTCGTGGAATACCCGGCAATACTCGTGCCGACAAATGCAGCGCAGAACACCGGATTCCAGCCCTGAGGTCTCGGCCTGCCCACTCCGTTGACTCTCACCCGGGGACTGTCATAGCCCCGCGAGTACCTCTCGATGACCATGGCAGTGTTCGATGTGCCGTCCCTGATCTCGGCGATCCTGATTTGCTTGACGTAGTTGAAGACGCCGTCCCGCAGCCCCCTGCGGTACCCGGTTGGATACCACCAGTGATAGCCCGCCGAACCTGGGTAGTTGGTATACTCGATGCCGCTCGTCTGAGAGGGATCCTCGAGCCCGCCTGCATCCGACGGGCAGTGCAACCCCTCAACCCGTGTTCCCACGATCGGTTGCCCCCAGGCTGGGAGGAGGAAGTCTACGGTGTCGTAAAGAGGCTGCTGTTCCATAAACGGGAGGATGAACGTGCACCAAGTGTGGTGGAACGGGCCGGGCAAAGCGCCCAACTGGTACTCGGGCGTGTTGGGCACACCCCAGATCGCCTGTGGCGGAAACGTCTTGTGGGTGTCGTGATAGTTGTGTAGCGCCAAACCGATCTGCTTCATGTTGTTGGTGCACTGAGCTCGCCGTGCCGCCTCGCGGGCGGCCTGCACCGCCGGCAACAACAGCGCGATCAAGATGCCAATGATCGCAATGACAACCAATAGCTCCACCAGGGTGAAGCCGCGCCGAGAAGAGCTTCTCATTACCGTACTCCCTGTGAAAAGAGGATAAGAGAACACGACCACTCGCATGCTGCCCCCCGACCATGAGCGGGGAAAGCAACATCTTCACGAAAAGTGTACTTCACGAGTACACGAATAGAATAGTCAGATCGGGCGATGCCCGCAAGCGATCGGGGCGAATTCTTGTGGAGAAAACTCGGCAATACGCACCAAACGCTCCGATCGGGGGGCACGCACACCGTCGACCGGATTGAATCGCCGGGGCCGGGTTGGCAGCCGGAACGGCCCATGCGTTCCCTGCGGAGCCGTGCCCGGCGCCTCCGTGGTTCGGCCACAACTCCTTGCTGCAAAAGTGTTTGTGACCGAAGAAGGAGGAGCCTTTTCAGGCCGAGCCTACCGCTTCACACGTAAATTCCAGGACCCGCCGCCGATCAACCCGGGAAAACGCGGTTCTGGGGCTTCGCTCCGCTCAGCCGCCAGCCACCCGAATCGACTTTTCAGACAAAGCCTGGTGTGGATGATCGCCAGAGGTGACACATTCTTCGCGACGCACCATGCGACACGACCTACGCCCGCTCCCACCGCCCGCCACCACGATCACGTCGAAATCGGCCCTCATTCACTCGCCTCGCGATGAGTGTGCGCGTGGGTCTCGTGCCTCGACCCACCCTACCTGCGCAAATGCCCGGCGGCTAGATTTCCTTGCCGATGCTGAACGCCTTGCCGAGGCACCGGCCGACGCCGTGATAGGTTCGTACGCCCGGTGGTGTGACAGGGACAGCCCGCGAGGGCCTACCTATGTCGATATCACTTCTTTTCGAGCTTGAAGTCCGCCGTATTCTGGTTCGCTTCGACCTTGAAACGCAGCGTACTGGTATCGGTGGATCGGTACTTTAACGGAACCGGGCCCGTGTCCTCCGGTTCGTGCGCACCGGGTTCCAGCTTCATTTGCGAAGCCATCTTCGCCGGGTCGACGGTCGTGTCGGCACCGCTCGAATCGACGGCCACCGGCGCCGACACCTGCACCTTGTAGTCGCCGACCGGCAGACCTTTGCCGCCCCCGTAGATGAGCGTGTAGCGGCCGTCATCCCCGACGACTCCAGTCGCCGTGTAGCCCCCCTTCTCGGCCATGAAGAGTACCTGACAACCCTGCTGGAGCGGCTGACCGTCGAGGGTGATCGTTCCGCTGACCTGCCCGCGAGCGCCCGTAAACTCATCGTCCGAGGAACCCCCGCCGCACCCGGCCACGAGAGGGACAACGAGAATAAGGAAGAATGCGAACACCGCCACAATGGACCTGCTGCATCCGGACATACGTGTGATCTCCTATTTTGGACGAAGAACATGACGTTTTCAGACACGCGGCAACCCCAAAACCGTTCAACCCTCGAAAACACCAACCCCCCCAGGCCGTCGCGCGACGGCCTGGAGGCCAGCGCGAACGCGTTTCCATCAAGGGCACGCGGGAAACGCCCTCTGCTCATCATTGGGCGACAGGCAGATTGTCGTTCCGCACCGCCTTCAGCGTCATAACCTCCAGGTCGACGGTATCGCTCATGAATTGAACGGACCCGTCCGTCATCAGGACATTGACTCCGCCGGGGTGCGCCGACGTAAGCGGAGGGTTTGCCGGGGACGCGTCGGCCCAGGCGGCCCAATCCGTCACGCCGGCCTGCCCCAAGACCTTCGCATTGGGACCGTAGCGCAGGGTGACGTTGTTGGTGTGCGGGGCCCAGTTCTCCCAGCCACTCAAGCCCCCCATCTGCCACCCCCAGCTTCGTCCGGGCCGACGGTCGCTATGGTTGCCGAGGGCATCAAAGACCTCATGGCTCATCTCCCCCACCAACAACGTGTTGGAGGTGCCGTCGGTACAATCCCTAAAAGACTTCCCCAGTGCGTTCGGCCCCGCTGGCTGGCCCACTTTGCCTTTGTTGGGGACCATGCCGCGACCGGACGTGCCCCCCCAAGGCATGGTTGGCCACAGCTCTCCCGTGTCGGTAAACCGACCGTACGGCATGGCACCCGCAATCCCGTAGTAACACTGGGCAAAACCCGAGGGCCCGCCGCGGGTGAGGACCGAAGACGGGCAAATCAGCCCCGGAAGCTTCACGTTCGTAAATATACTATTGTTGGGCGCGCCCCACCCCGAGCTAATGCCAGCAGTGTTTGGATCTATTGCCCATTCCCATTGATCGTACATCGTCGACAACTCCATGTACGGGAGAAGCCCCACCCACTGCGAATGCCCCCACGTCTCTCCTCCGCTGGAGTTCCGCGCCGAGGTGCCGGCGCCACCAGACGGGAATTTCTTCTTAGTATCATGGTGGTTGTGGAACGCGAGGCCCTGCTGCTTCAAGTTGTTCGAGCACTGCGACCGGCGGGCCGCCTCGCGGGCCGCTTGGACGGCCGGCAGCAGCAGAGCGATCAAGATGCCAATGATGGCAATGACAACCAATAGCTCCACCAGGGTGAAGCCGCGCCGAGAAGAGCTTCCCATGACTGTACTCCCTGTGAAAAGAGGATAAGAGAACACGATCACTCGCATGCTGCCCCCCGACCATGACCGGGGAAAGCAGCATCTTCACGAAATGTGTACTTCACGAGTACAGGAATAGAATAGTCAGATCGGTTGATGCACGCAAGCGATTGGGGCGAATTCTTGTGGAGAAAACTCGGAAATACGCACCACACCCTCCGATCTGGGGGCACGCACACCGTTGACCGGGTTGAATCGCCCGGGGCCGGGTTGGCAGCCGGAACGGCCCATGCGTTCCCTGCGGAGCCGTGCCCGGCGCCTCCGTGGTTCGGCCACAACTCCTTGCTGCAAAAGTGTTTGTGACCGAAGAAGGAG
>JBDRTC010000056.1:0-10540 GCA_043824335.1 Planctomycetota bacterium
GGGCACGGCTGAAGCGCCTCATCCGGCTGGTACGCGACAACGAGGTTCTCGTGGTGGCCAACAACCTGCTGAGCGGCCCGCCGATGCGGATCGAAACCACGAGCGAAGTGCAAATCGAAGGCAACGTCACCAAGGACCTAACTCCGGAGTTCGTCGGCGCGGCGAGGGGAGACCTCCGGGTCGTTTCGCCCCACAATGCCGACGCCCGCACCGTCGTCGTCCCCGGCGTGAACCACGTTTCGACTATCGGTCCCTTTTTCGGACAGCGGTGCGAGTGGTCCTCAGCCTCAGGCTGCTGCGGCGCAGCCGGACTCCGGGACCGACGCCCTGTTGTCGCCCCTCCTTTCGGTTCAGCCCCCTGCTGCTACTCCTCGATGCGCCGCAGGTTTGACGACTCGGCTTGGCAGGTGCTATTCTGTTCCCGGCAGTCCCCGACCGCAAGAGTCGGCCCGAGCAGCTTCGCGGTCAGCGGAATACGAGACAATGGGGGTCAGGTACGAGAGATGGACAAGCTGTTTCTTCGATTGTTTCTGTTTCTGGCTATTGCGATCTGTTCGCTCCATATCGGCGTTGGCGGCGTGCTTCCCATTTGGAGCGGACACCGCGCGGTGCTGGAGTATCTGCCGGTAGAAGCCACGATCCTAGAGCCGAAAGTCGAATCCCGTTTCGATAGCGATCTGAGCGGCCATGTTGACTTGCCGATTGTGCGGTATCAATATCGGGTGAACGGCCGACTGTTTGAGTCCACGAAGGTCTTTCCGCATCAAGAGGCTTGGGGAGGCAGGGGTGAGTGGGCCCGACGGATCATCGACCAGTTCCGAGTCGGTCAAGTCACGGTGGCTTACTACGACCCGGAAGAGCCGTCCCAGTCGTGCTTGCTGAGGCGGATCAGCTTCATGCCGTACGGGTTCTTTACGTTGACTCCAACTGCCTTTCTGGCGTTCGTGGTGTTCATCAGCTCGCACAAGCTTGATGTCGCTGCAAGCCGGCTGACTGGGCCGATCAGAAAGCGCCGTGCCGTTCTGCTTCTGGTCGTTTGGCACTCCGTGGGCCTGTTGGCCTGTGGACACTACCTTTTCTTGACCTCTATGGTCGGCCAACGATACAACCACGTGGCGATCATGGCGACATTGCTTTACGAAGGGGCGGGATGCGTCTTCCTGGCCCTGACTCTGACAGACGACGAGGACACCGGACTCCGCGGCCGCGTTCGCGCGGCCGCCATGCTGGCCATGTTCGGGCTCATTGGCGGTGCGGTGGTCGGGTTTGCCGGCGGACTGCTGGTCGGTGGCGTCTTGTACCTTGTTAGGCTTGCGGATGTGTTCTGGATTTGGGGCGGTTATGGGGTGTTGTGCGGGTCTGTCGTGGGGATGCTCGTGTCGGCCCTTCTCGGAGGAATCACCATGCCGCTGCTTTCACGGTGTCGACATGGCAAGACGGGCGAGAGCGACCCGCGTGTCTCACAAGGGTGACTATCCACTGGCAGCCCACAAGGTCCGTTGACAGGGGGGCTCTGGGCTGGGGAAACGGCCGGCAAGGAGGTGGCCTGATGAAGAATCAATGGCCGGGCAATCGCAGACATCGGACGATCCCCTTCCGTTTGCCGAGGCCCGGGCGTGCAAAGTCGGTGAAATTCCGGCCCTCGTTGACCCAGATCAAGGATCGGGCAGGCGGGGAGGGGTATCATCCAAATAGAAGAGCGGGGCGTTGCCCTCAGCATGGGGAGCCACGTCTCACGAGTACAGCAAGCAGAACTTACCACCATGACCGAGCACGAGCCGGAAATCGCACGGGAGAAACGCACGATTCGAGCGATGGTGGAGATTTACTGCCAGGCGCACCATGACTCGAACGGAGCGGTTTGCGACGACTGCCGGGCGGTGCTCGAGTACGCCCACGCGCGGCTCGACCATTGTCCGTTTGGGGGCGGCAAGACGACCTGCGCGCAGTGCCCAATCCACTGCTACAAGGCAAAGATGCGGGCGAAGATGAAGGAGATCATGCGACACGCGGGGCCCCGGATGGCCTGCCGGCATCCGATCATGGCGATCAGGCACCAGTTGCAGTCGTTCAAAAAACCGCAGAGGAAGAACTAGTCCGCCTGTCTCACCACCGTGTGCCACTGCTTGCCGCAAGGCAAGCAGTGCCGTGGAGTTGCGACGCGCACTGCTTCTGCGAAGCAGTGGCACACTGTCTTGGGGCGTATTGGTTTGGTGAGAAATGCGGACGAGCGGCCCGTCATTGCACGGGCGACGGAATTCAAAGTCCACACAAAAAGGAGCGCATCGCCATGACCAAGCGGAAGATCGTCGAAATCGACGAGGAGAAGTGCAACGGTTGCGGAGAGTGCGTGCCGTCCTGCGCCGAAGGGGCGATCCAGATCGTCGACGGCACGGCGAAGCTGGTCGCCGACGTCTACTGCGACGGCCTGGGCGCGTGCCTCGGGACGTGTCCTCAAGACGCAATCACGATTATCGAGCGCGAGGCCGTCGCGTTCGACGAGGAAGCGGCCCATCAGCACGTGGAGAGCCTCCAGACGACCGCCTCGAAGCCGGCGGTCACACACAGTTGCCCGGGGATGGCGGTACGGAATCTGCAACTCGACGTGCGTCCCGGTGGCCAACCGCGGCTCGATTCACCCGCCGCCGATCCGGCGGACGCCCCCGCTTCGGCCCTGGGGAACTGGCCGTTGCAGCTTCACCTGGTCCCACCCGGAGCGCCGTTCCTCAAGGGGTGCGACCTGCTCTTGGCGGCCGATTGCGTACCGTTTGCCTACGCCGATTTCCACCGCCGGTTCCTCAAGGGACGCCCCGTGGTGATCGGCTGCCCAAAGCTCGACGACGCTCAGGCCTACGTGGGCAAGCTGGCGGAGATGCTCACGCAGTCGTCGATCCGCAGCATCACGGTGCTGCACATGGAAGTGCCCTGTTGCACGGGTCTGGTGCGGATTGCCGAGGCGGCGATCGCCGCTTCACAAACGGGCGTTCCGCTGGAGGACGTGACGATTTCCGTCCGGGGTGAGATCCTGGAGCCGGCCACGCGGTCGGGGGGAAGCTAGGCTTTGTCGAAAAACTGGTTCGCTTGTTACTGCCAGGGTGGCATGCCCTCGCGAAGCGTGGGCATGTGGGGCGGAAACATGGCGACGCAAGCGACGCCATGCCACCCAGCCGCCCGGCGGGATTTTGCGTGCGTGGCGGCCGAGCGCCCCTTTAGGGGGGGGGCTTGACGAGCCCCTTTTCCGTAACTATGGTGCGTCTCGTGGGAGTTGACTTTCTCGGTAACACTTGGGAGAGCCCTGAAGAATCCGTTGAGCGATAATGCGGTCGACCGACGTCCGGGGACGGCGAAAACCATAATCTAGCTGCTTCAACATTTGGCCTTTTTGGAGGAGGAGCTTGCCATGAGAGTCAATTGTCGCAAGGGTTTTACCCTAGTTGAACTGCTGGTGGTCATCGCGATCATTGGCATCTTGATCGCCCTGTTATTGCCCGCCGTGCAGGCGGCTCGTGAAGCGGCCCGGCGGTCGCAGTGCTCCAACAACCTCAAGCAGATCGGGCTGGGGATGCACATGCACCACGACCGGGACAAGCACTTTCCGCCGGGTCATTACTCGCCGGCAGCCGGGACTAGCTGCGCCAACGGTAGTGAGGCGACCTGGATCACGTACGTCCTTCCATTTGTGGAACAAAACGCTCTGTACGACCAGATCGACTGGAACTATGGCTTTGGATGCGGCGCGAATACAGTCATCACGGGCCAACCGTTGCCCACGTTTTTCTGTCCGTCGGACAGGGAGGCCAAGCCGTCGGCAACGACTTTCGGGCGAGCGAACTACGTGGCCAACAACGGGATCGGGCCAATGAGGGAATGGACCTCCACCCAAGCTGCCAGTTCCCTGCCGCCGAATTCCCGCGAAGGAGGCGTCTTCTACATGAACAGCGACCTTCCTATCGCCGAGATCCTGGACGGCACGACCCAGACGGCGCTGGTTTCCGAGATTCGCACGGCCCTGCCCAACGATTTCCGCGGCGTCATGCACTATCCCGAAGGTCCGTTCTACCATCACAACTATACGCCCAACAGTCTTATCCCGGATGAGATTCGCGGCGCGCTTTGTGTCAGTGAGGAGCGGGTGCCCTGTGTGGGCACTTTCACCGCTTGGAATAACCGGGCTATGATCATCACGGCCCGCAGCTTTCATCCGGGCGGAGTGAACCTGGCGTTGGGAGACGGCAGCGTGCGTTTCGTTACCGAGACGATCGACCTGAACATCTGGCAGGCGATTTGCACGCCGAGGGCTCTGTCCGGGGAAGTTACGGTCGGCCAGTTTTGAGTGGTCGGAAGCCCCGCTTGCCCCTTGAGAGTTGTCCTGATCTCGCGGGCGTGCCGGAGGGAAACGCTCCCTCGTGCTTCGAGGGAACTTCTTCAAACTAACCAAGGGAGGGAACGTATGAAACCTGGTAAGCGCTTGTCGGTCCGTTGCTGGGCAACGGTTTTGGTCCTCGTTTGGCTGGGGACCTGCGTCGGATGCGGCAACAATCTGGCCACGGTCGAGGGGACCGTCACCTTTGACGGCGAGCCGGTAGACAACGGGACGATCGTCCTCGAGCCGGCGGACGGCAAAGGCCCCACCGCCGGCGGCAAGATCGAGCAGGGTAAGTATCTACTCGCCGACGAGGCGGGCGTGATGCCCGGCAAGAAAATCGTCCGCATTACCGCCGTGCGGAAGACGGGTCGCCAACACGATGCCAGCATGCCCGGCGCGGAGGGAGCCGGCGGCCCTTCCGCGCCGGCGGTAATGGTCGACCAGCTCGAGTCGTACATCCCCGCGATCTACAACCAGAAAAGCACGCTGACGTTCGAGGTTGTTGCCGGCAAGGGCAATCAGCATGACTTCGAGTTGAAATCGCAGTAGGAGGCGACCCATCGTTCGACATCGTTTGCGTGCCGTCCCGCGCTGTTTCGCCGCGGCCTGTGTGGTCGGCATATGCAGTTGCGTGCTGATCACTTGCGTAGCGTCGGCCTGGCGGGAAACGGAAGCGCAGGTGCCCGATTGGGTCGTCTATCCGGAGGAAGAGTGGGTCCGGATCGACCGCGGCGTCGCGCGGCGCGGCCGGATGCCGGCTCGGCTGGATTTCCACGTGCATGACGCCCATCCTCGCACCGCGGGCAATTCCAAAAAAGGCCCATAGGAAGATCGCTCATCGATTGAAGAAGGTCAAGGGCGATCGGGGAGCCTTTCAGGGCGTAAGTTGTTCTGGCCACGGTTCTTGCGCGGGCAGCGATGCGGCCGACGTGCCGTCGGCCGCTAAACATTCTCGTTTTCGAGCGGAGTGGGCAGGTTTAGCGGCCGACGGAACGTCGGCCGCTCATCGGCAAGCTGGTCGTGAATGACGCGACGTGCTACATTGTCGCTCGGTTCGCTTGCCTTTGTCCCGAGGAGAGGAGCACGAGAATGCCCCGCCAGATGGCGACTTTCGTCCTCGCCCTGTTGCTGCCGGCGGTGATCCCGTGTGGGTCGGCCCTCGGCGAGCAGGACGCGGAGGAGGTGCCCGATTGGGTCGTCTATCCGGAGGAAGAGTGGGCCCGGATCACGCCCGAAGAGGCCGGGCTAGACGCGAGAAAGTTTTCCGAGATCCTGGCCCAATCCAACGTTCACGGAGGCGGCTGGGGCGGCGTCGAGGCGGGCCCGGACGAGTGGGGCGCCGTTTTGTGCCGCGGCGGATATCTTGTCCACACCTGGGGTGATCCGAAGTACAAGTGCCAGTCGGCCTCGCTGGGGAAGAACGTCACCTGGGTTCTGGTGGGGCTTGCCGTGGCCGACGGCCTGATCGACTGGAACGACCCAATCCACGAAACATGGACGGGCGAAGGCCAGCTTTCCCACCCGCACAAGTACCTCAACCGGGGCCATCATCGCTCGCTCACCTGGCGGCACGTGCTGGAGCACCAAAGCGGCTTCGTGCTCGAAAGCGGCTACCACTGGCGCACGAAGACGGTCTTTCACGCCACGATTCCGCCGGGCGTCGAGTGGACGGGCGACCCGCTCTTCGACAACTACGCCCACAACCCGCCGGGAAGCGTGCATCGGTATTCCAGCGGCGCCTTCTGGCGGCTGGGCCAGGCGCTGACGGCCCTGTGGGACCGCGACCTCAAGGAGGTGATCGACGAGCGGGTGTTCCGGCACATCGGCATCCCGGCCGACCGCTGGGACTGGCTCCCGGGCAAGGTCGTTCACGACACGGAGGATTTTTACCCCGAGATCCCCAACTACGGCGAGTACGTGGGGCCGCCCTACGAGATCAACGGGCACGTGGTCCGGGGCGGTCCGGGCTGGATCGTAATGTCGCCGGAAGACCTCGCCCGATTCGGGCTCCTGATCGCCACCAAGGGGATTTGGAAAGGCAAGCGTCTGGTCGACGCCCGATTCCTGCCGAACCTCCAGTACGGCGTCTGGATTCACGCCTTCGCCGGCGATCCCGAAACGATGGTCCACTACGCCAAGATCAACACCAAGGAGTTTCCGTTCGGCGGCGTGGGGGACTTTTCGTTTCCGAAGGAATTGATCGTGGGGCCGGTGGTTGGCCCGAATGAATGACTCTCAGCGGTTTGGCGCGTGGGTCTCGCTTCGCTCGGACCCACCCTACAGGTCATCCGGACCAAGAGGAGAATTCGATGCGATACCGACTCTCGGTTCTGGTCCTTGCCGTGGTCGCGTTCGATTGTGTCGCCGAGCTTCACGATGTAGAAGCCGACGAGGCGACGTCCGGGCCGGTGTCTGCCGTCAAGCACGAAACGAAAGTCCCGGTGCCGATGCCCGACGGCGTTAAGCTGGCCGCGGAGATTTACCGGCCGGACGCGCCGGGCAAGTTTCCGGCGCTAATGCTACTTCGGTACTTTCGCGGCGGGCATCAAAACGCCCGGGGCGAGTTTTTTGCCAAAAGGGGCTACGCCGTCGCCCTGGTCGATTGCCGCGGACGCTACGACTCCGAAGGGACCTGGGTGCCTTACGTGAACGACCGGCAGGACGGCTACCACGCCCAACAGTGGCTCGGCTCGCAACCGTGGTGTGACGGTAAGATCGGCACCTTTGGGCTCTCTTACAACGCGTTCACTTCCTACATGGCCGCCCCGCTTGGGAGCCCGCATTTGAAGTGCATCTTCGCCCGATCGGGGCAGCAGACCAATTTTGGGCACCTCTACAACGACGGGGTGATGCAACTGAACGTGATCTTCGAGTTCGGACTGCACACGAAGCAGGGCTCGCAAACGCAACGGATCTTTCCCGTCGACCATCCCCATTATCGCCGGCTCCCGCTCATCGACGCCGTGGACGACTTCCCCAACGTCCAGCACGTCAAGGACTGGTTCAAACATTCCCGATACGACGATTACTGGAAGGCGTACGGCATCAAGGAGAAATACGCCTCCATCACGGCGCCCGGCTACTTCATCACCGGATGGTACGACAATCTGCTGCGCGAGAACTGGCGAAATTTCACCGGCTTCCGCGAGCGAGGCGGCTCCGAGGCGGCCCGAACCGGCTCCAAGATCCTCGTGGGTAACTGGGCCCACGGCGGGTCGTCGGGCTATCCGGGCCTCTTGGAGTTGCAGCTTCGGTGGTACGACCGATGGCTCAAGGGCATCGAGAACGGGATCGACCGCGAGCCGCCGATCAGGCTCTACGTGATGGGCGCCGAAAAGTGGCGCGACGAGCACGAGTGGCCCCTGGCCCGAACGCAGTTCACCAAGCTCTTTCTTCAGAGTGGGGGGGGCGCAAACTCCGTGCGCGGCGACGGCGCGTTAAGCCGGTTGCCGCCGGCCGAGGATTTGGCGCCCGACCGATTCGTGTACGATCCGGAGAAGCCCGTCTACACCCTGGGTGGGCAGATCTCGACGCACGGCGACGTTCGAGGGGCCAAGGACCGCCGCTCAGTCCAGGAGCGAGACGACGTGCTCGTCTACACCACGGAGCCGTTGGCTGAGGACCTCGAAGTGACCGGGCCGGTCGAGGCGACGCTCCATATCGCCTCCAGCGCCGTGGACACCGATTTCACGGCCACACTCTCCGACGTCCATCCCGACGGCGCGGCGATCCACATTTGCGAAGGCATCCGCGGCGTGACCTTCCGCGAGTCGCTCGAAGAGCCGAGCCCCATCGAGCCGGGCAAAGTCTACGAGCTGAAGATCAGCCTCTGGTCGACGAGCATGGTGTTCAAACGCGGGCACCGCATCCGTCTGGACATCTCCAGCAGCAATTTTCCCCGCTACGCGAGGAACCAGAACACGGGCCTTCCGCTGGGGACCAGTGCTTTGGTGAAGAAGGCCCAACAGACCGTCTATCACGACGCCCGGCGCCCTTCCTGCCTGATCCTTCCCGTCATCCCGGCTAACGGCAAACGGTAGCTGAATCCATCCGGGAATTCGAGTCTGATGATCAAACGACAATCCAAGAACGCAGCCCCTTCTGCGAAAGACCGCATCATGAAACTTCGATTTGCAGTTGCTTTTCTGACGTTGATCTTGGCGTTTGCCCCTGGCCCGAATTCCCGGTGGTGTCTGAACGCCCAGCCGCCGGATCCGGGTGAGTATTCGGCCGCGGACCATAAGGTGGCGGAGTTCCGCGACCTTATGGTTCCCATGCGCGACGGCGTGAAGCTGGCGATCGACGTTTTTCGACCCGAGGGCGACGGCCGGTTTCCCGTCGTCCTCTGCATGACACCCTACAACAGGAACTGCCAGGCCGGGACGGGCCAGCCGGACCGCGCGATATGGCTGGCCGCCCGGGGATACGCCGCAGTGAACGCCGACGTCCGCGGCCGGTTCAAATCCGAGGGCACGTGGGACGCATTTAACCCCAAGCAGAAGACAGACGGCTACGATCTGGTGGAGTGGCTCGCCGGACAGCCGTGGTCCACCGGCAAGGTGGGCACCTGGGGGCTGTCGTACCAGGGCTGGACCCAATGGTGGACGGCCTCCCAGGCGCCGCCGTCGCTGGTGACCATCGTGCCGGATTGCGCCCCACCCGACCAGTTCCGAAACCTGCCCTATCAAGATGGAATACTCAACGGCTTTATGATGGATTGGGGCTGTGGCATGCAGCAGAGCGGGGAGGGTGGCAAGGGTCCCATGGGCGGGTTCGTCCCTACGCGGTATGAGGACATGATGCACACGCCTTACGTCGATTTGCTCAGCCACCGCAAGGTGAAGAATGACAGCCCCTGGTTCGAGACCTGGATACGCGAGAACCTCTCGACCTCGGACTACTGGAAGGGCATCTCGTACCAGAGCAAGGAAGACTACGAGAAGATCAAGGTGCCCTCGCTGGCCGTTTCCGGTTGGTTTGACTGCACCTTTCCGGGCACGCCGATGAACTATCTCGGCATGAAACAGTATGGCGGTACTCCCGAGGCCCGACGCCCGAGAATCGTCATCGGCCCCTGGGCGCACGGGGGTCGGGGCCGCAACGCATATCGGTTCGATCATGGCCCGACCGCCGCAGTCGACTGGCTGGGGTACACTTGCCGGTGGTTCGATTATCACCTCAAGGGCATCGAAAACGGCGTGCTCGACGACGCGCCCGTCTATGTGTTCGTGATGGGCCGAAACCAGTGGCGGGCGGAGAGCGACTGGCCGCTGCCCGACACGAAATGGACCAAATTCTACATTCACGGCGGCGGCAAGGCCAACTCGTCGGCCGGCGACGGCACGCTGAGCACAACCCCGCCGGGCAACGAGCCGCCGGACCGGTACACCTACGATCCGCTGCACCCGACGCCCTCAATGTATAGGGGCGTTCACATCCAAGGGCCCGACGACTCGCGGGAGTGTTCAATCCGTCAGGATGTGTTGGTCTATAGCACGCCGCCGCTGGAGGAGGAGATCGAGGTGACCGGCCCGATCACCGCAACGCTCTACGCGGCCACCGCCGCCCGCGATACCGACTGGATGGTCCGGCTGATCGACGTCTGGCCCGACGGCTACGAGGCCTTGCTTTGCGGGGGCGTGCTCAGAGCCCGATGCCGCGATCCCGAGCGAGGCGGCGCGTTCAACTCGACCAGGCTCAGCCTGATCGAGCCGGATGAGGTGTACGAGTACCTGATCGAATTCTGGCGGGCAACCGGCAACGTCTTCTTGAAGGGGCACCGCATTCGGGTCGAGATTTCCAGCAGCTACTTCCCCTACTTCCTGCGGAACCTCAACACGGGCGCCGACAACGTCGGCCTGGAAACGTCGCACGTCGTTGCCCAACAGACCGTCTATCACGACGCCCGGCATCCTTCCTGCTTGATCCTTCCCGTGATTCCGTCCGGCGGCGAACGGCGAAGTGCCATCCGCGAGGGGTTGCGTTCCCGTTTTGCGTGTATTACAAGAGAGGTGAAGATTCCTGCCTTTGGGAGTGAGTTACCCCGGTCGTGCGAACTGTTCACGATACCTCTTACCATAGGGAATGAGCCATGAGCGAGTCGTTGAGCCGACGACAGTTTCTTGGCGCCACCGCGGCTGGGGGCGTGCTTCTGGGCGGACATCTGGGAGCGCG
>JBDRTC010000057.1:0-19310 GCA_043824335.1 Planctomycetota bacterium
GACGTTCAGTGCAGGTTTGCAGCAAGGATATCCAGAAATGGTGGGTGGGGGGCTATCAGGTGGAGGTGGCCCAAAAGGAGAAGATGGGCCTCTGGCATCACTCCATCGCACCGGCCAAACACCGCGGGCATCTTGCCACCGCCGGACAGAAAGTTCACATCGGCCCGGACGGCGAAACGAAGGTCACCTCGATAGGCACGCCGGAAGAGCTCCAGGCCGCCTACAAGGAAAACGACTGGAACGACCTCACGGTGATCGCCAAGGGCCCCCATTTCGTGCAGAAGATCAACGGCGTCGTGTTCGCGGAACTCACGGACGAAGACAAGCAATACTCCGCCGCCTCGGGAGTGCTCGCGCTACAGGACCACGGCCACGGCACGCTCGTGGAGTTCAAGGACATCCGTTTGAAACGGAACGCGATCCCGTCGCGAGTTGCCCCCTCTCGTTAACCACCATCATCTTGTTCCCGCCCACCTGAAACATGTATGGTACGACGCGGATCGACACGGCGTATCCTCTTTCGGTCAGAGCCTTACGCACTACATCGACGTGGCGCGACATGGTGTTGTCGGCGTCCAAGAGCGGAAAGATACGCACTTCACCGGCAACGCGGCACATCTCCAAGACCGTGTCGAGATGGAACTTGGCGGACAAGAGATCCGAGTAGGTGAAAAGGAAGTGGGAACAGAGCGCCACATCAAACGCGCTCCGCCCGAATGGGAGCGAAGGCAGGGCCGCCGCCACATAGCGCCCTTCTCTCGCTCCCCGCGCAAAGTCGTCCAGAAACGTCTCCATCGCCGCGATCCGTACTCGGCCCAACTCCTCCGGCGAGCGGATCGCGTCCCAGACGAAATGCTCCTGGCGCTGACGCACCCGTTGGAGGATGGTCCCGCAGATCGCCTCGATCCGAGAGCGAATCTCCTCCGGTGAGAAAGTGTAAAGTGGGTCGGCCGAGACGATCCTTCGGCCGCGAACGTGCATTTCGGCGTTGAATGCGGCCGGGCCGTCGGCGCAAGAGAGGATCCTGGTCTGGAGGTCAGACTCGGAAAGCGCGAACATGGCGACATAGTCCTCGAAGGAGCGCCCCCAGGGGGCGACATGGTCGAGAATGATCCCCATGTGCTATTGCCTCAATCCTCGCATACATTACCGTTCGCCGACGCACGATCGCAGGCTGCCTGCGTCCTTCAGACGAACTCGACCGACGCCAACTGCCGGCGGATGCTCCGGCGGAAGCGGGTTTTCGGGTGGCCGATGGCCAATCCCAGCGTGATCTTGTCTTGCTTGGGAATTCCGTGTTTTGCCTTGAACCAATGTCGCCAGGTTCGGCAACGCCGCGCCGATGGCCGTGACCATGCCCGGCCATACCATAGCCATTTGGGGGAGCCTTGGCAATGAGAAACGGGGGGAGTCGCAGTGCCGTTGAGGTGGCCGCAAAAGACCGGAATGTCGGGCGGAGACCATGGAATCTGGGGGGGAGCCATACAGGAAGGTCAGAGGGGGCGGACGTTCCGTTTCGGCCCAGTTCGCGCTCCATTTGGGTCTGCGAAGTGCAGATTCTGAAGCGACGGCATAAGTCGTTTTTACAAAGTGGCTTACGATCTCTGTTTTCCGGCCGTTGCCGTTGTGAGTCGGGGCCAAAATTGTTATACTTAGCCCAGTCGCACGAGGCCTATCCGACTGCGGCTGCGAATGGTGCTTTGGAGGGGTTCTTGATACACCCCTATGCCGGCTTCCGAAAGGAATTTCGTTGTCTGACGACCCCAACTTGCCCCCTGACACCCCCGATCCCGAGCCGGTTCCGCCGGAAGAAGGCTCCGGCGCAGGAAACGGCGATTCCGGCGGCCGGTTGCTGGATCTGCCCATCGAGGAGGAGCTTAAGGGCAGCTATTTGACCTACGCGATGAGCGTGATCGTCAGCCGGGCGCTGCCGGATGCGCGCGACGGGCTAAAACCCTCGCAGCGCCGCATTCTGGTCGCCATGAACGACCTGAATCTCACGTCGGGCGCCGGCCGGGTCAAGTGTGCCAAGATTTCCGGCGATACCAGCGGCAACTACCACCCGCACGGCGAAAGCGTCATCTATCCCACCCTGGTCCGCCTGGCCCAGGAGTGGAACATGCGGCACGTGCTGGTCGACAAGCAGGGGAATTTTGGCTCGATCGCCGGGCTCCCTCCAGCGGCCATGCGGTACACGGAAGCGAGAATGTCGGCCATCGCGGCCCTGATGATGGAGGACATCAAGCTCGACACGGTCGACTTTGTGCCCACCTACGACGAACGGCGGACCGAGCCGACGGTGCTGCCCTCGAAATTCCCCAACCTGCTGGTCAACGGGGCCAACGGGATCGCCGTGGGCATGGCCACCTCGATCCCGCCGCACAACCTGGGCGAGATCTGCGACGCGCTGGTCAAGGTGATCGACGACCCGGACGTCTCCGTCGACGAACTGCTGGAAATCGTCCCCGGTCCCGACTTTCCCACCGGCGGCGTGATCTGCGGACGCAACGGGATCCGGCGAGGGTATCACACGGGCCGCAGCACGATCGTCGTCCGCGCCCGATGCCGAATCGAGGAACTCCGCGGAAACCGGAGCCGGATCGTCGTCACCGAGATCCCCTACCAGCAGGCCCGCGACCGCGTGGAGGAGCGGATCGCCGCCCTGGTGAACGGCGGGCGTATCGCCGGAATCTCCAACATCCGCAACGAGAGCGATCTCAAAGAGCCGGTCCGCCTGGTGCTCGAGTTGAAGCGCGACGCCGATCCCGACATCGTGCTCAACCAGCTCTACCAGTTTTCGCCCCTCCAGGACACCTTCTCGATCAACTTCCTGGCCTTGGTCGACGGCAAGCCGCGAGTGATGCCCTTCAAAGGGCTCTTGGAGGAGTTCATCCGGCATCGTGTGGCGGTCATCCGCCGGCGTACCGAACACCTCTTGGCCAGGGCGCGGCAGCGGAAGCACACGGTGGAAGGGCTTCTCTTGGCCCATGCGAACATCGACGAGGTGATCCGAGTGATCCGCTCGTCGAACACGCAACCAGAGGCCAAAGAGCGGCTGATGGAGATCCGGTGCCCGGCCGCGATGCTCCAGAAAGCCCTGGGAGAGGAAGGCTTCGCCGTCTTCCAGTCGGAGCAGGGGGCCCAGGAGAGCTACACGCTCACGCCCGTGCAGGCCGACGCCATCCTGAGAATGACCCTGGGACAATTGGTCAACCTGGAACAAGAGAAGCTGGCCGAGGAGCACGCCGGCCTCTTGGCCGACATCCGCGAGTACAACCGCATCCTCTCCGACGACCAGAACATCCTGGAAATCATCCGCGAGGATCTCCGCGATCTGAAGCGGCGGCACGGCGACGCCCGACGCACTGAAATCAGCGGCGAGGAGATCGGCGACATCGACCTGGAAGACCTGATCACCGAAGAGACGATGGTCGTCTCGATCAGCTCCGCCGGCTACATCAAGCGGACTCCCGTCAAGGCGTACCGGGCACAGCGCCGCGGCGGCAAGGGGCTCAAGGGGGCGATGACCGAAGAGGAAGACCCGATCCAGCACCTCTTCGTGGCCAGCACCCACGCCCACCTGCTCTTCTTCACGAACCTGGGGAAGGTCTATTGGCGCAAGGTGTACGGGCTGCCGCAACTGGGGCGGTACAGCCGCGGCCGGGCGATTGTGAACCTTCTGAACCTGGCGGAGGGGGAGCAGATCGCCGATTGCCGCGCTGTCCGCGAATTCGACGAGCCCGACCACTATCTCATGATGGCCACGTGCCAGGGGCTGGTCAAGAAGACGAACCTCGCCGCCTACCGCCGTCCGCTGCAGAGCGGCCTGATCGCCGTCAAGCTGCGCGAGGGAGACGAGCTGGTCGACGTGGTCGTGACCAAGCCGGGCGACGAGGTCGTTCTCTCCACCGCCCGCGGCATGGCCATCCGCTTCCGGCAGTCCGACATCCGGTCCATGGGCCGCAACACCAGCGGCGTGAAAGGGATCTCGCTGGTGGGCGATGACCGCGTCGTGGGCATGGTGGTCGCCGACCCCGAGGCGTCACTCTTGACCGCCTGCGCCAATGGCTACGGCAAGCGAACCTTCTTCGGCCCGAACCTTCAGGACGAGCCGGAAAACGGTCCGTCCGAAAACGAGGTGGACGACGCGGCCTCTGAAGCGGCAGACGACGAGAATGACGAAACCCTCTCGTCGCAGAACCACTATCGCACCCAGCGCCGCGGCGGAAAAGGGCTGCGCGACATCAAAACCACCGAGCGGAACGGCCCCGTGATCGGCATCGTGCGGATCCGCGACGAAGACGAGCTGATGATGATCACCGCCCGCGGCAAGATCCAGCGTGTGCCGGCCAGCGACATCAGCGTCATCGGCCGCAACACCCAGGGCGTGAGGATTATGAACCTCGACGCCGACGACACCCTGGTCGCGGTCAAACGCGTGCCCAAGGAGAACAACGGCGGCGAGGAAGACTCGTAGCGGAGTTGAGAGTCGAGAGTCCAGAGTGGAGAGTTGAGAGACGAGAATCCGGAAGGAACGTGCTCTCCACTCTCCACTCTCCACTCTCCACTCTCCACTCTCCACTCTCAACTCTCAACTCTCAACCTTGTTCGCCATGCCCCAACGCGCCTTGATCACCGGTATCTCGGGCTTCGCCGGGGGTTATCTGGCCGAACATCTCATCGAGTGCGGCGACCAGGTCTTGGGGTGCTCGCCGAACGGGGCTTGGGAAAAGGCCAGTCCCGAGGGATTGTTCGACCGAGTCGAGGTGGTCGCCTGGAACGTGGGCGATTCCGAAGGGATCCCGCAAGAATCGCTCCGGCGGATTGCAGCGTTTCGCCCGGACTGCATCTACCACCTGGCCGCCTTGAGCGTTCCGGCCGATTGCGGCCGCGATGAGCCGGTGCCGCTGGCCACCGCCGTCAACGTCGACGGGACCCGCCGCGTGCTGGAGTTGGCTGCGTCGTTCGGCTGGCGCCCTCGCGTGCTGTTCACCAGCAGCAGTCACGTCTACGCGCCGGTCGATTCCGGGTCGCCGCAGCTCCGGGAAGACACCCCCCTCTCGCCGCGGACGGCCTACGGACGTACGAAGCTGGCGGCCGAGAAGGAGGTCCGCCGTGCGGTCGCGCAAGGCGGCTGCGACGCCGTGATTGTCCGCGCCTTCCAGCACACGGGGCCCCGCCAAAGCGCGAGGATGATGCTGCCCCAGTGGGCCGAGCAGTTTGCCCGCGGCGGCGCCGAGCCAATCGAGGTTCACACGCTCGACGCCCGAATCGACCTGAGCGACGTCCGCGACGTCGTCCGCGCCTATCGCCTCCTGGCCGAGCGGGGCCGATCGGGCGAGGCGTACAACGTCGGCTCGGGCCACAGCCGCCGCACGGGCGACATTCTCGATCTGTTGCGGGACATGGCCGATCCGGATCGCCCGGTCGTTCAGCGCCGTCCCGGCTTCAAGCAAGAGCCCGTCGCCGACGTCACCCGATTGGTCCAAACCACCGGATGGCACGCCGCCGTTCCCCTGGAGCAAACCGTCGCCGACACGCTGGCCTGGTGGCGGCAGCGGTAGGTCATGCCTCAGAAGTAGGTTATGCTTCAGCATATCGCGATTTTGCAATGCGTTATGCTGAAGATTTTGCGATGCGTTATGCTGAAGCATAACCTACGCCGGCTCCGCCTCGTTTGCCGTCATTCCTCCTCAGCGGCGATGGCGACGAGGTGGCTGCGGGTGCCGATGTAGAGGACGTTGTCGACCACGACGGGGGCGCCGTACACGGAGTCCTCCATGGTGTTCTCGGCCAGGAGGTTGAGTTCCGGGGAGAGCTCGAAGACGACCACGTCGCCGTCCTCGTCGCCCAGGTAAATCTTCCCGTCGGCCACCAGGGGCGAGCCCCAGATGGTGGCCAGCGTGTCGTAGGTCCAGTGGACCCGGCCGGTCTTGGCGTCGAGGCAGTGAACCAGTCCGGCGAAGTCGCCGATCACCAGAAGGTCGTTTTTGACGGCCACCATCCCCAGGCTGCGGTGCATCGTCTCCTCGAATTTCAAGCGCCCGTCGCCGTTGGCGTCGTGCCCCCGATAGTGCCAGAGGGCGGCCGAGTTGGGGTTGGGGCGGACCGTCTCGCCGGCCTCTTCGTCGACGGCGCTGGTGCGTCGGGGCGAAACGGCCTTCCCGTCCCGATCGACGACCAGCTCGGCGCTGACGTCGCCGCGCAGCGTCGGGTCGATGCACCAGAGGTCCCCCTGGCCTTCGCCTTCCTCGGGGTCCCGGCCCGTGGCGAGGTACACCCGGCCGTCGTGGATCACCGGCGTGGCGATGATGCTGTTGCGATCGCCCTCGTCCCAGTCGGACTCTTTGGGGTTGCAGTCGAACTTCCACAAGAGCCGGGCTTTTCGGTCGTCGGTGGCCTCGGCCAGGAAGCTGTAGAGCCAGCCGTCACCGCCGGGAAAGATCGCCTGGGGGGCTCCGCCCAGCACGGCGAAGGCGGGTGAGGCCCATTGACCGTTCAAAATGTTCTCGCCCGGGGAGTTGTCGGCCCAGATCAGCTTTCCGGTGTGCTTGTCCAGCGCGATGAAACTGGGCGCCTCGGGAGCGGGCACCGCCACGCCCTTGCTGTCGACGCCGTTGGAGGTCGAGACCAGCAACAGGTCGCCCGCCGCGGTGACCGAGCAATTCGCCATGTAGCGGGGCACGATGCCGAGGTTTCGCATCATGTCGAAGGTCCAGATCACGTCGGACTCGCCCGAGGCCCGCGACGGCTCCCCCTCAAACGGCCCGTCGTTCTCGCCGTCGCCAAACCCCTCGACGTCGAGGCAGACAACCTCGGTGCGATTGGTCACCAGCCAGAGGCGATCGCCTTCGACCATCGGGGTCGAGCAGATCCCGACCCCGGGCCAATCGAGCATTCGCCCGGCCTTAAGTTTCTCGACGGAGTGCTGCCAGAGAAAACGGCCGTCCGACTGGTCGAACGCCAGGAGGCACCCCAGGTCGACGTCGGCCGGATAGCGGTCCAGATAGCCGGCCTCGTTGTTCGTGGCACAGAAGACCCGGCCACCGGCGATCACGGGGTTGCCGTAGCTCTCGCTCCCCAGTCGGGCGACCCATTTGATGTTCTTGACCGATCCCCGCAGCCACTCCCCGGTGCGGTGGTCAAAGTCTCCCACCTCCCACTCGGCCGGGAGGTTCTCTGCCTCGGGCGTGTTGTTTCGGGAGGGCGACCCACCCAATTGAAGCCACTCGCCTTCCGAGGCCGTCGCCCGGCCGGCCTGCTCCGTCGGGAGAGTTGCCAGGGTAAGGCCAACAATCAACGTCAGGGGAACGGCAGTCAGCCGACAAGTGTAAGTCACGGATGGAACCTCGCAGCGTTGGTCAGGGGGGGGAACTCGGTCGGCGGCGTGGCAGGTCTTCCTGCGATCACTCGTCGACGAGCACTTCGTCGGTGGGATCGAACTTGGGGAAAACGATGTTGAGGATGGTCATTCGCCCCACGGCCCGGTGGACCACGCCCGGGGGGATCACCACGCAGGTGCCCTCGATGACCGGGATCCGGTCGCCGTCGAGTTCCATCTGGGCGTCGGGACCGCACCGGAGGATGTAGTACGTCTCGGTCATCCGGCGGTGGTAGTGCGGCCTGGCCTCCTCGGTGATCTCGGTGCGGTGGACGGTGCCGGGCATCTCGGCCACGTCGGCAAAGGCCCGACGCGAGGTGCCGCACGGGCAGCTCACCTCGGGAATCCGATCGAACTCGACGAGATGGTAACGTCGGGTGGACTGATTCATGGGAAGCCGGGGCTTTCAGACACACTCTCAAACGGATCGCTGCCCCATTCTAGCAGAACGCCTCCGGCGGAGCCACCAGAAGGAGGAGCCGGCCGTCGATTGGCGAGACCGGGGGCAAAGAATGCGTGCGGAAACCGGCGAAGGCTGCGGGGAGTTTGACGATCCTCGAAGGAGAAAGCGGGGCTGAAACACCGGTTATCGGCCATACAATCGTCAAACTTTCGCTCGCTTACGCGCGTGTCAAAGTTTGCGCAACAAGAGCGGTAAATCATTTGCTGAAAATTACTTCCGTCCGCTCAAGGGGCCTTGATAAGGCAACCGATACCGAATTCTGTCCCTTGACGAAAACCGCGTCCGGAGGTGGCGCTTCAAGGGTGCACCAGGTAACTGGATTGGGGATTTCGAGTCATGGAACGGCTCGACGGCCCTGGTGCGATAGACCGTGCGAACCGAGGGTACCGACCCACCTTCCCCACCGCCGACCAAAGACCGTGCCCAAGTCGGTTCTATCCCATGGGAGAACCCACCTGAGGAAATCACGTGGCGCCGCACGTCGGCCGCGTGCGGCGGCGCCGTCCGAGGTCGTCCGATCGGGATGCGAGTCACCCCGGTTCATTGTAAAGGAGAGTGTGCTCAATGAAAGGCAAGTTGTTTCTTGGAGCGCTCCTGGTGAGCGCGGTCCTCTGTAGCCAGGGGCTTAGTGCCACAATCCTGGGTACGGTGTTGGGCCAAAACTGTGGGGGTTGCGGCGGCTGCAACGCATGCGCCGAGCCGGCCTGCTGCGAGCCCGAAAGCTGTGAGCCCGAAAGCTGTGAGCCGGCCTGCTCTGCACCGAGTTGCGGACGCCAATGCGACCTGTTCGCCGGCCTGAGGGGCTTGTTCGCCTGCCAGAAGTGCAACGGCGGCGGCTGCAACACGTGTTGCGGCGAGGTCGAGTACTATGAGCCCGAGGTCGCGAGCTGTGTGCCCGAGCCCGAGTGCTGCGAGCCAGAAGCCTGTGCACCCCCGTCCTGTCAACCCAGGTGCCGTCGGACCGGCGACCTGTTCACCGGCCTGCAGGGCCTCTTGGCCTGCCGGAGCTGCAACGGGGGCGGATGCGGCGCCTGCTGCGAGCCCGAGGCCTGCGAGCCTGCGTGCTGCGAGCCTGCCTGCGGCAACCGGTGCGGAGGCCGCTCGATTCTTGGTTTCCTGGATAACCTGCTCGGCTGCCGCAAGTCGTGCGGCCAGACCGCGTGCTGCGAGCCGGTTTGCTGTGAGCCGGTCTGCCGCCGGCCCTTGTTCAATCGTTGCCGCAAGTCGCGCTGCAGCCAGCCGAGTTGCTGTGGTGAGGCCGGTTTCAGTGGTTGTGGTGGTGATGGTGCGCCCGCCGCCGCGCCGGCTGAGGTTCAGGTGGAAGAGGCTGCTCCGCTTCCAGCCCCTCCGCAGGCCGACCCTTCGGCTTCCCTGATGCGGTCGATGGGCATCTATCAGGTCAGCAGCTATTGACGGAGGCTACGGCCCCTGCCAAACTAGAAAACTGTGTGGGTCTGCCCGGGACTCCCCGGGCAGACCTTTTTTTGTGGTTGGACTTCTTCTGCGTCTCGGCGACGGTGGTTAAAACTGGACTTCTGCAAAATGGCCGACGGAGAATCTTCTGGCGCCATGTCGAGTGATTCTACCCCTCTACCTCCCGCCTGGGAAAACAGCCCCTTCATGAAGGCCGCTCGGCGAGAGCCGGGCACACGGGTGCCGGTCTGGCTGATGCGCCAGGCCGGGCGCTACATGGCCGAGTATCGGGCCGTCCGCAGCAAAACGACGTTCCTGGAGCTGTGCAAGAACTCGGCCTTGTCGGCCGAGGTGATGCTCGTGGCCGTGGAAAAACTGGGGGTCGACGCGGCCATCATTTTCTCCGACCTCTTGCCGATCCTCGAGCCGATGGGGCTCGATCTGGAATTCACCGCCGGCGAGGGCCCGGTGATTCACAATCCGATTCGCGGCGCCGAAGACGTCGACCGGCTCGTCGAGTTGGAGGACTTGGAGCCGCTCGACTTCGTGTTCGAGACGGTCCGCGCCACCCGGGCCGGCCTGGCGGAGGAACTGCCGGTCTTGGGGTTCGCCGGCGCCCCCTTCACCTTGGCCAGCTATGCGATCGAAGGGGGCGCGAGCCGGAACTATCGACACGCCAAGACGCTGATGTACCGCGACCCCGGGGCCTGGAATGCCGTGATGGGGCGCCTGGCCCGTGCGGTCGCCCGGTATCTCAACGCTCAAATCGACGCCGGCGCCCAGGCAGTCCAGCTCTTCGACAGTTGGGTCGGCTGCCTGGGCACCGACGACTACCGACGCTTCGTCCTCCCGCACACCCGATCGGTCATCGAGGCCGTCAGGCCGGGGGTGCCCGTGATTAACTTCGCCACGGGCAACCCGGCCCTGCTGCCGCTTCTGAGCGAGGCGGGCGGGGCGGTGATCGGCATTGACTGGCGGATCCGGCTCGACGACGCCTGGCGCGCCGTCGGCTACGACAAGGCCGTCCAGGGCAACCTCGATCCCGTCGTCCTGCTTACCAATCCCGACGAGATTCGCCGCCGGGTCCGCGAGATCCTCGACCAGGCCGGCGGACGCCCGGGCCACATCTTCAACCTCGGCCACGGCGTCCTGCCCCAAACCCCCGTGGAAAACGCCAAGGCCGTGGTCGACGCCGTCCACGAACTGGGCGGAGCATAGGAGCGAGGGACGAGGGGCGAGGGATGAGGGGTGAGGGATGAGGGATGAGGGATGAGGGATGAGGGATGAGGGATGAGGGATGAGGGGTGAGGGATGAGGCGGCAGCGAACGAAGAGACACTCCGGCGGCTTCCGTCGAGCCGCTAACTCGCAAGCTTGGCCGGGCAAACCAGCCCGAAGCGCAAGCGAGGGCCCTCGGCCACGCTTCCCTCGCTTGCTGCGGGGGGGTGGGGTGGCCGGGGTCGAGCGTAGCGAGCCCCCGGAAACGCGGCGACCTGGAGGCTTACCGACCAACGCGTCGCGTCGGTGCCCGTCGGCTCAAGTGTGGTAGCCACTACTTGACATGTCAGTCAATGCCGGTCCAAGTCGTGGCTTCGGGTGTTGTCCAAGCTCCCAGCAGCACGGATTGGTCTTCTCCGTAGACCGGGCGGGCAAGAGCAAATCGGACGCTGTCCGTCGGGTCGAGTGTTGGCTTCTGCGAGTTTTCAAGCCACCTTCACCGCCGCCGTCCTCACCCCTCACCCCTCTCCCCTCACCTCTCTCCCCTCACCTCTCTCCCCCCACCTCTCTCCCCTCACCCCTCCCTGTTCACGCAGTCGATCAATTGCCGCAGGCGGCCGAGGGCGTGGCGGTTGAAGGCGAAGATGAGTCGCGGCAGGTGGGCCAGGTCGGGTTCATCTTTCTCTTCGGGCAAGGGGCCGCCCTGGGTGAAACGGCCGCCGTCGAGCACGTCGGCAAACTGGGTGTTGATCCGCTCGAGCAGTGTTTCGTCCAGGAGCCGGTTCAGACGCAGCACCAGGTTGCTGCGTACGTACCGCATGCTGTGGTAGACGCGGAAGAACTGGAGGATCTCGCCCACGGCCTCGGCGACGTCGTCGGTCCGCTTGAAGAGCGACAGGTCGTCGCGTTCGATCATCCCGCGCCCGAGCAGGTTCTTATCGAGGAAGCACTGGAAGTCGACCCAGTAATCCCCGCCCGGCTCGTCGAGCAGGACCACCGGCACCATGTCGCGTTTGCCGGTCTGCAGGAGCGTGAGCACCTCCAGGCCTTCGTCCAGCGTGCCGAACCCACCCGGCAGAAGGCACATGGCGTGGCTTTCCTTAACGAACATCAGCTTGCGCGTGAAAAAATACTTCATGTGGACGAGCTTGTCGTCGCCCGCGATCACGGAGTTTGCCGCCTGCTCGAAAGGGAGCAGGATGTTCAGTCCCATCGAGTGTTCGCGGCCGGCGCCCACGTGACCGGCCTCCATGATCCCGCTGGCAGCGCCCGTGACGACCAGCCATCCGTGGTCGGCCATCGCTTGTCCAAAGCGGACGGCCTGCCCGTAGGCCGGTTCGTCGGGCAAGGTCCGCGCCGAGCCGAATACGGTCACCTTGCGGTGGCGGCGATAGGGGGCGAACACCTTAAACGCATAGCGCAGCTCCTGCAACGTGCGGCTAAGGATCTTCAGGTCGCCGCGGCTCGTATGATCCCCGGCGAGCTTGTCGGCCGACTTCTTGATCTTCTCAATCAGGTCGGCAATGTGGCTCGAGGCCGCGCGGTCGTTGACCTGAACGGATGGGCGCGAAGACAAATTCTGCGGATCGGAGCCACTCATGGGGGACCACACCGGGCAATGGGAGCCGGACCGTCGCACAAGTCCGGCGAGAAGGGACAACTACCATTATAGTCGGCCGGCAAGCACCTGATGCACGACAATCTGGGCGGCCCCGAGCCGGTCGCGGCACGCGCGCAATGAATTACCCCCCACCCTCCCCGAAGCGAGGGGGACTGGTGAGAATCGCGCGAAAAACAGCTTCGGCAAGTCACGGTTCCGGTTGGGGGAGCAGTTGCACTGCCGCACCCACTGGAAATCGGGAAGTATTGCTCGTCCAGCCCCAAATCGTTTTGCCGAGAGTGCCGCTGCGTGCAGCAGACGGGTAGCCAGACCAACACCCTGGCGCTGGCTTGAAACCCTCCTGGATCGACGGCCGCTCGATGTGGAGGGGCCCGCCGTCAAGCGGAGGGGCGGCGATAATGCTGGTAAGCCAGGAGGACTTCGTAGAGGTCGGTGGAGATCGTGATCTCGTCGCCGTCGAAGTCACCGAGCCATGTCCGCTCCGATTGGACTGCGTCGGCCAGCAGCGGGGCAACTTCCGCCAAAGGCACCGTGACCGTCTTGCGGCCGGGCCTGGCTTCGGTGCTCACGCCGGCTGCGTCGTCCGGAGGACCATAGTAAATGCGGAGCGGGGTTGAAGTCATGATACGTCAGTCCTTTGCGACGGGTTCCCCCCCTCGTCAACGGCTGGCGAAACTTGCCGTGGGTGGCAAACGGGGCCGGTGAATGTACGAGTGGGCCCACTGTATCTTCTTCCTTCTGTATCGGCAGCGAGTGTCTTGTGGTTTTGCGTTATTTGCTCGAAAATGCGGTTTTTTCGCAAAAAGGGCACTGGCGCGGTTGCGCCCCGCACTGCGATGTTTTCCGCAGTGCCGATTCGTCGGGTAGTTTGGATAAGAGAAGACCGAGTTGGAGAACTTGACACCCCCGCGACAATGGGCTACCGTCTGTATTTATTGAATCCGCAACTCCACGAATTTGCGTCGATGTTCCGTTGACGCCTGCCAACCGTTTATGGGCAATCCCGTAACCATCAATCTGCGTCACGTTGCCCGCGGCCTGGCGATTCCGCTTGAGCAGGTCCAGGCGGTCCTGGAACTGCTCGACGAGGGCAATACGGTCCCCTTCATCACCCGCTATCGCAAGGACCAAACCGGCGGGCTCGACGAAGAGCAGATCCGGCAGATCCAGGCCCGGCTCACAAAAATGCGGCTTCTGGCTGAGCGGAAGCAGACCATTCTTCGGTCGATCGAAGCGCAGGGCAAACTCACCGAGAAGCTCTCGAAGCAGATCCACGCCGCCAACACGACCAAGCGGCTGGAAGATCTCTACCTGCCTTACAAGCCCAAGAAGCAGACGCTCGCCACGACCGCCCGCTTCAGAGGATTGGAACCCCTGGCCACCGAGATCCTGGCCGCCCAGCCGGGCTGTGCCGATCTCGACGCCCGGGCGGCCGATTTTGTCAATCCCGACCGCCAGGTCCCCACGGCCGCCGACGCCCTCTTGGGCGCCGGGCACATCATCGCGGAGCAATTCAGCGAGCGGGCCGATCTCAGACAGCGACTCCGCGAAATCCTTCATCGCACCGGCAATCTCGTCAGCGCCCAGATCGGCGGCGCCCCCAAAGCTGCGCCCGGGAAGGAGCCCAAGGCCGCGCCGCCGTCCGACGAGAGCGCCGACGCCGCAGGCGATGCCCCGCAACCGCCGCCAACGCCCCACGAGCCGGAACCGGCGGCCAACACCCCCGATGAGGTGAACAAGCTGGCTGAGTCGGCTCCTTCGAGTCAATCCGGCCCCGGGCCCCGGGCTGAGGAGCAGCGCCCGCCGGAATCCGAGGCCGCCGTCGCGCCGCCGGCCGAAGCCCAAGCGTCGTCAGAACCGCCGCCCGAACAAACGACCTCCGAACAAACCGCTTCCGACCAGACAACTTCCGGGCAATCGGCTAGCGAGCAGAAGGAGAAGTCCGCGCCTTCACCGGCCACGGTCCGGCCGAAGCAGGCCAAGTCGGAGCGGCGCCCCACCAAGAAGGAGCAGAGAAAGAAAAAGGCGGAAGAGAAGCAGCAAAAGGCCTTCAGCGACTATTTCCATTACAGCGAGGAGATCAAGAAGATCCCGCCGCACCGCGTCTTGGCCATCAACCGGGGTGAACGGGCCAAGGTGCTGCGCGTGAAGATCGAGTGCGACGTCGACGCCATGCACGTCGCCCTCGACGAACTCTGCTCGCCGCAAGATCACCCGCACGCCCAATTCCTCCGCGGCTGTGCCCGAGACGCGCTCGCACGGCTGATCTTGCCCGGCCTGGAACGGGAAACACGCCGCGAGCTGACTGAAGCCGCCGAAACGCACGCCGTCGGCGTGTTCGCGCGCAACCTGCGCAACCTGCTCTTGCAGCCCCCCGTGCGCGGGCGCCGCGTGCTGGCCGTCGATCCGGGCTACCGGAGCGGCTGCAAGCTGGTCGCCTTGGACCAGTTCGGCAACCTCTTGGCCCAGGACGTGATCTTCCTGGTCGGCCGTCCCGAGCGGAGGGAGGAAGCCAAGCGAACCGTCGCCGAGCTGGTCGAGCGCTTCGAGCTCACCGTGGTGACCATCGGCAACGGGACGGCCTGCCGCGAGACCGAGAACTTCTTCGCCGAGCTGATCGCCAACGAGCTGAAGGAGAAGGACGTCGCCTACGTGATTGTCAACGAGGCGGGGGCGAGCGTCTACTCCACCAGCCGGCTGGGCCGCGAGGAGTTTCCCGAGTACGACGCCACGCTGCGCGGCGCGATCTCCATCGGCCGGCGACTTCAGGATCCCTTGAGCGAACTGGTCAAGATCGACCCGGCCAACATCGGCGTGGGGCTCTACCAGCACGACGTCAAGGCAAAGCACCTGCGAACTTCTCTCGACGAGGTGGTCGAATCCTGCGTCAACTACGTGGGCGTCGACGTGAACACCGCCAGCCCGGCCCTGTTGCGGTACGTTTCCGGCTTGAACCAGTTGACGGCGCGTCGGGTGTACGAGCACCGCCTGGAGCACGGCCCGTTCCGCAATCGCGAAGAGCTGCGCCAGGTGCCCGGCTTCGGCGAGGCGACCTTTGTTCAGGCGGCGGGGTTCTTCAAGCTCATAGGCGGCGACAATCCGCTCGACTCCACGTGGATCCATCCGGAGAGTTATGACACGGCCAGCCGCGTGATGGCCAATCTCGGTTGCACGCCCGCCGACCTGGCCTCGAAGGCTTTTTGTCCAAGAATCCAAGAATCCAAGACGGCCGGAAGCCTCGGTGAGGGGATCGGCAAGATCGACGTCGCCGCGCTGGCCTCGGAGCTCGAAATCGGCTCGCTGTTGCTCGAAGACATCCTGGCCCAACTGGCGCGACCCGGTCGCGATCCCCGCGAGGACCTCCCCGCCCCGATCTTCAAGCAGGGCGTGCTCAAGCTGGAGGACCTCACCCCGGGCCTGGAGCTGACCGGCACGGTGCTCAACGTGGTCGACTTCGGTGCCTTCGTCGACATCGGCATGCACGACAGCGGCCTCGTCCACGTCAGCCAGTTGGCCAACAAGTTCGTGCGCGACCCGTACGACGTGATCGCCGTGGGCGATATCGTCCGGGTGTGGGTCGTCGAGGTCGACAAGGAGCGGCGACGCGTTTCCTTGACGATGATCCCGCCGGGCACGCGCCCCTCGGGCGCCCGCCGCGAGGGGAAGCCGGCTTCCCGGCCCGCCGCGGATCGGCCCGCTGCGGATCGGCCCGCTACGGATCGGCCCCCGCGTTCGGGCGGCGGCGAGCAATCTCGCCCCCCTCGCTCCCGGGATAAGCCGAGACCCAAGGGGCCCCCTCGCTCGCACGACCGAAGACCGCCCAAGCCGCAACACCAGCCCCGGCCGCGTCCCAAACCGGCGACTCCCATCACCGAGGAGATGAAGGCCGGCAAGGCGCCGATGCGGACCTTCGGCGACCTGGCCCAGTTCTACCAGGCCGCCGAGCCCGAGGCTCCCAAAGCCCACAAGAAGCCTGAACCCAAGCCAAAACCGAAACCAAAGCCTCCCGCCGGGCAAGACGAATCTCAAGCCGGAAAGCACGAAGAACCAAGCGAGGCAACGCGCGAAGGCCAAGCCCAGGAAGTCCAGCCTCGGGCGCCCGAACCCAGCCAAAAAGCGCCGCCACCCGAAACGCACGCCGAGCAAGCCGAAGCGCAGGCGTCCGGCGCGAACGTCGAGTCCCCGCCCAGCGCCCCGGAGACCCCGCAAGACCAGCCGCCCATCTCCCAAGAAGAGATTTCGAGCGACGAAGGCACGGAGGATGGCGACGGAGGCGCGGAGGATGGCGGCGAAGCGCAAGTGAAGACCGCCGATCCGTAGCGCTGCCTCACGGCCGCAACCGGAGAAAGCTTCGGAGGACGTGGCTGTTGGGTTATCAGGCGTTTAGGACAACGCGGAAACGCTCCAGAGCAAACGGATGAACCCTGGCCCGAACAGCCTAACAGTCCAAAAACTCTGACAGACCAAACCCGCGGCGAACGAACGGCATTACCCATGAGCGACTTCGAACAGCGACTCCAAAAAGCCGTCGAGCGCGGCCAGCGGACTTCCGACGTCCGGGCCCGGGCCGAGGTCGAGAAGGCGATGTCCGACGCCGAGCTTCGCCGCTTGCACACGCAATGCCGGCTGGAGATTTCCGAGCACATCGAAGGCTGTCTCAAGAAGCTCCACCGACCGTTTCCCGGCTTCGAGTTCGAGTCGGTCGTCTCCGACCGCGGCTGGGGCGCGGCCGTGCGCCGCGACGACGTCAAAGTTGGCTCCGGCCGCCGGCGCACCAACTTCTACAGCCGACTGGAAATGCTCATCCGCCCGCCCGGCAAGCACTACGTCCTCGACCTCACGGCCAAGGGCACCATCGCCAACAAAGAGGTCTTCAACCGCAACCACTTCCAGCGCCTCACCGAGGTCGACCTTACCACCTTCACCGAACGCATCGACCTCTGGATCCTCGAATACGCCGAACTCTACGCGGCGAAAAGCTGAACGTCGGTTGTATTGCGCGTGCAGGCCGCACGTCTTGCCTGGTCTCTCCCTCGGGAGCAAAATGGTTCTGCCGTGCAAACTCGGTCTGCCGATTCAGGCGTCAAGATCTTTGGCCCCAACATGACGATGTTTGATCTATCGGCGGGTAACAAGCTGGTTTCGTGCGGGCCGGCGCTGGACGTGCTCGAGTGCATCGGCGCGATCGTCTCCAACGGCCGCATCTTCTACACCACCAACAGCGGCGGTTTGCAGGCCTCGCTTTGCTACGGACCGGAGGCCAAGTCGTCTTCGGCCCCGTGGCAGGAGTAAGCTCCCTTTCAAGGCCGCCCGCTGATTTCTTCTCCACTCCGAGAGAATCCGCGGCCGAAACTTACTGAAGAGCACCGTCATTCCCGTTCCTTGGCTGTAGGCATCCGACCAGGAGGGTGAAGTTGCCCGTTACGAGCCACCTCAAGGTTCTCTATCTTTCCCACCTGTCAAACCCGGCGACCGATCGCCCAATCTATCGAGCAATACGACAGCGGCGAATCCAAAAAATCGTGGAATTGGGGGTCGGCGACGGCCGACGGGCCGTTCGGATGATCGAGGTTGCCGGAATCTCGGCCCCGATCGGTCAGGTCCGCTACACGGGGGTCGATCTGTTTGAGGCCCGCACGGAGCGAGACGGTCCGGGCATGCCGCTCAAAACGGCCCATCGCCTTCTCAGCGCGACCGGCGCCCACGTGAAACTCGTGCCCGGCGATCCTTTTTCGGCCCTATCGCGCGTGGCCAACGGCCTGGCCGGGACCGACTTGGTCGTCATTTCCGCCGAGCACGACCTTGATTCGCTCGCCCGGGCCTGGTTCTATCTGCCCCGCATGCTCGCGCCCCGGGCGTTGGTGCTGATGGAGCGCCCCTGCGGCGAATCCGAAGAGCTGACGATCCGTTTGGTTCCGCGCGATGAGGTCGACCGATTGGCGGCCGTCGCCACGCCGCGGCGTGCGGCGTGATTGGGTGGGCCAAGCCGGCCTTGTAGCGGGTTCGTTCGGGCGTTGCGGGCGCTCGTGGTGAACCTTTTCCGCGCCAGACCGTCTATCCGAATGTGGATGGATCGTCGTGCTCGGGGAATCGCCATCCGCCGAGTGTCGGTGTATAGTAAGCTAATCGGGTGATCCGCCCCGGACCCCTGAAAACGCGGGAAAGCCCGTAAAAACAGGGGTTTCCGCCACTTCCGGGTCCTCCCTCGAAACGTCCCAAAACGGCTTGAAACGGCCCCTCCGAGTAGTCTAAACTACCGCTCCCCGGCCGACAGGAGCCCAGGGCAGGCCCCCACCCTACAGGGAACCCGTTTAAGGCCCCTACCGCGTGCCCTAAGAGGCGTTCGAGGGCCGGGGCTACCCTAACCCCTCCCGGCTCCCTCGATCCGTAGGTCACCCCGTAGGGTGTCGCGGGCTCGGCGGCTAGAACCCTTAGGGCCCGCGGGCCCTAAGGGTTTCTTACGCCCACGACCACCTTCAACTCCACGTATCCCAGCCCCTATCTGCCTCTCCTTCGCAGCCTCCGAAGCGACGGCCCTCAGCTTGTCGGCCTCACTCCACCAGGCTAATCCCGAACGGCTTCGACACGGCCAGGACCAGCCCCACGCGGCCGTCGGGAAACACGCGGTCGACGTGGATTTCGAGTTGGCCTCCACCCGCCAACTCTATCGCGGCGACTTCACCCTCCCTGCGGACGACGGCCAAGAGGTTCGTCTTCGCTTCGGTCTCAGTCAACGGTAGCACCTTCCCATGTAAGCCCTTCGGCCCGGACGTACAGCCCGGCGGTGTGCCCCTCAATCTGTACCAGCTCGATGCGGAGTTTGGTGGCGTCGGGCAAGAGGATGTTCAGGGCAGTTCCCGGAACCATCTTCAGCGCCAACGTGTGCTCATCGGGGAACCCGCAGGTGCGCCGCTTCGCCAGTCGACTATTGACGGCTAGGATCATGTTTCTAGCTCCTTCAAGGTTTGGTTTGGATAAAGGGGAGCCGGTCGAAAACCGATGTCGCGATCGGAATGTGGCGGGTCAGGCCCCGAACGCCACAAGGTACTTCCGGCTCCCCCATGTATCTGTGTCCAGGGGTCGGCGATCGCGGAGGAAAGGAAGGCGAACCCCCGCGACCGCCGCAGCTCAAAGGATCGCTCACGTCCCGAGCACAACGCCGGGAAACACGGCGTCCCCACTTGTCGACGGCCGCCCGCTCCTTCGGCCGGCGGC
>JBDRTC010000058.1:0-3047 GCA_043824335.1 Planctomycetota bacterium
GGGTGCGGAAGTTGGGTTAGTAGCGGACATCGATCAACGGTGCGTTCACCGCTCTACTCCCGCAAGGCCGTACACGCGCATGGGGCCACCGTCATGTCCATGCGGGGGCGTTGGTCGAGCAGCTCGTGGATGGGCTTGAACGTGGCGAGGATGGCCTGGTAGTCGGGGTCGGCGGTGGAGGGGAAGATGGGCCGGCCGCAGGCTTCGGTGCCGCCGGCCGATTTGGCCAACGGGGCGAGAAGGAAGCTGTTGTTCTCGGGCGGGAGAATCCGGGTGTAGAACTTGCGCGGAATGCCCTCGGCGTGGCACGACGCGCATCGGCGGGCCGCCACGTCGCCCAGAACCGCGTCGAGATCGTCGGGCATCATCCGCCGGGAGCCTTTGCGCTGGTAGTGGTTCGAGAGCGACGTGTGGTAGTACGGCACGTTGAGATCGATCCACGTCATCACGCGACGGCGGCTGGCGGTGTCCATGTTGAAGCGGGGCTTGCCGTCCTCGTCCGGGTGGCCGCTTAGGATGATTTCGGTCAGGAGACTGGCGGGCGAGCCCCAGGTCCTCGGCGTCACCTTGAGGATGTTCGCCTCCTCGCCGTTGTAGGTGGAGATCCAGCTTGTGTAGGGGCTCGCGCCCATCAGTCCGCCATGGGCCCCGTGCCGGGCGAAATCGTGCTCGCCCAAAGTCCCCTTTCGGGCGAGGATCTCGTAGGAGACGTTGAAGAAGTCGGTCCGGTCGCCCGAGAGATCGACCTCGCCGAGCGCTTCCCGCGCGTTGTGGCACTCGATGCAGTACTTGTCCCACACCGGCTGCACGATGCTCGGATAGCTGAAGCCGCTCGCGCCCCACTCGGGCGTGCGAAGCTCCTGCGGCGGACGGTCGAAGGCCATCGGCAGATTGTCGTTCCGCGTGGCGACCATGTTTCGGTCGGCGTGGCACCCGGTGCAGCCTTGCACCTCGCCGGGCATGAGGTGCGTGAAGCTTCGCATCCGCTGCACGGCCCGGCCCTCGGCGTCGATGGCCATGAAGTAGATCGGCAGCTCGGCCGGCACCTTGAAGTTGGCCGAGCCGTCCTCTTCCACCGTCGCGTAACCCCAGACCTTCTTGGGCGAGTACGTCGCCCCGCAGGAGACCAGCGGAAACTGGAATCCGAAGCAAGCGATGTTTCCTTCCAGCGGGGCGGTGAACGCTTGGGGCGCCCAGCGGCTCTTTTCGATCTCCTGGACGACGCAGATCTCGCGGACCTCGCCCCGCTTCACGTGCGGCTCAAGTCCCAGGTAAACGTCCTTGAGGCAGACGGTCGCCCAGGGGCCGGCGTTTTCGTCGAGCGGCTGCGACGAGGCGACCACCGGCGGCACCTCCCGGGCGACAATCGGCGTGGGGCTATAGAAGCCCATGCCGTCGGTCGGGCGCAAGAGGGCGGCCTCCTTGGTGCCTTCGCAGTTGCGGATCAGGACCGAGCCGCGCTTGGAGACCAGGAAGTACTCGTCGTCGATCGGATACGGATTCTCGTACGGCCCGCGGACCCGGTTCCCGTCGCCTTCGCCGACCGGATCGACCTTGACCTCCGGCGTAAGGTTGCGGATCGCCGCCTGGGCGTTGGGGCCGAAGCCACGGTCGATGATGCCGATGGCCCCGCGGCACGGGCCGTTGTGGCTGGTCAAGACACAAAGGAGGTTCGTCGTGCCGGGGATCGAGCGGGCTTCCATGAACGTAGCCGGGCTGAGCACGCGGTTGCCGAACACGGTGGAAAGGCCGGTGCCGTCGGGGTTGATGCTCCAAAGCCCCTGGATGGGGATCGCCGGGCGGTCGACGTACTCCCACCGGCTGTAGATGATCCGCCCGTTGTCGAGCACGTGCGGCGTGAAGTCGTTCAGATAGTTGGCCGAGAGCCGCTTGACGTTCTCGCCGTTGCGGTCCATGCGATAGAGGGTCGGCGAAGTGGAGACGAAACAATAGGCGAACGCAGGCTTGCGGTCGGAGAGAAAGGCGATGTCGCCGTCGGGGAGCCAGCAGGGGTTCATGTTGTTCGACGTGCCGTCGGTCAGCGGCGCCAGCCCGGTGCCGTCGACGTTCATCCGGTAGATGCGGTACATGTGGTCGGGGTCCGTGTCGGGCGGAATGCTCCGATCGAACTGGGCGTTGTACTCGCGCCCGCCCCGTTTCCAACTGAAGAGGACCTCCCGGCCGTCGTAGGAGAGGGCACAATCGAGGATCTGCCCCTCCGGCGAGGCGACCAACTCCTCAAGTTGGCCGCCGTCCTCGCCCGGGGTGAACAGGTAAAGCCCGCCCCCCGGCCGGAAGCCCTCGACGTGGTAGGTGTACACGTGCGACGGGTTCAGCTCGTGGCGGAGGATCACGAGCATCTTGTCGAACTTGGGCATCCACTCGGGCACTTCCACCGCCGACTCGTCATAGTCGGCAAAATACTCCTTGGGCGGGCTCGCGGCGAACGCCATGATTTCCGACGCCCCCGGGTTCGGGCCGCCATGCGAGCTGAGGAATTCTAGTGTGATCCGTTTGGCTCTGGTCTTGGGAATCGCGATCCGCTGCGGGCCGTGGATCATCAGGAACGTCCCCTTGGCGACCGGCGTGTTCTGGTCGTCGAGGTAGACTTCGTAGTCTTTCCAGCACTCGGCGATTCCCCACGCGGTGCGCCCGAAGTAAACGAGTTCGGCAACCTCGACCGGGTTGGACCACTCGAGCGTGAAATCGCCTTTTCCCTGCGCGGTGCTTCCCTTTACGCACCAAGCCCGGCCGAGGTCGTCGCGCCAATCGCAGTCGGGCACGTTGCCGTCGATCGCGAACCGGGCGGCGTACTGCTCGCTGTACTCGGAACCGGCCGACGCTTTGGCCTTCCTCGCCAGGTTTTCCGGCGCGGGTTCGGCCGCGAAAGCGGCCAAGACACAGCCAGTCAATAGGGACAACGCAATGCCGAGACGGGCCTTCATGGCGTGCTCCTCTGAGCAGGGCAGGTGGGAAGGAATTTCCACCTTGGATCGTACACACCGCGTTGGGGTCTCGTCAAGGCGAGGCGGCCGTATTGCGTCCGG
>JBDRTC010000059.1:0-6021 GCA_043824335.1 Planctomycetota bacterium
GGTTGGCGGTCGGTCGCCGTGTCTCTCGGGCCTCGTCGAGGCGTGTGCGTCATTCGTGGGTCGCTTGGGCACGCGTTCCACCACCGGCATCGGTCCGCTCACGGGCGTCGTCACGATCGTCGCTTTCGGCAGGATCGGTCCTGGCATCAGTTGCTGCCCACGCTTCCCTCCTGTCGCCACCGGTAAGCTATGCTTATCAAGGATGCACTAGCGGCTAGGGTGCGTGCTCGCACGCACGTGTGGGCCGGCCCAGATTTGGCAAATGGGCAAATCGCGTGTGTGCAAGCACACACCCTACACGTACTTGGCAGTTTCGTGGCCTATCGGAACCGAGGAATTCGAGAGGAGTCTACACATCCACCATGAAGACCACTAGCGCCGCTGTGCGGCCCGCAGAGAAGGAGGGCAGCTTCGAGCAGTTGAAGCAGTGCATCCACGGCAAGCTTGTCGATAAGCTCGACATGTCGAAGGTGGGTGAGCTGGAAGGCGACGTGCTGCGCCGCGAGATCCGCCTGGTCGTCGAACATCTCTGCGACACCGAAGACACGCTCCTGAACCGCAACGAGCGGGAACGGCTGATCGACGAAGTTCTCGACGAGACCTTCGGGCTGGGACCGTTGGAGGTGCTGCTCAAAGACGTGACCATCAGCGACATTCTGATCAACGGGCCGAAGAACATCTACGTCGAGCGCCGCGGCAAGATAGAGAAGACGAGCGTCGTCTTCCGCGATAACGACCACCTGATGCAGATCATCGACCGGATCATTTCCAAGGTGGGCCGCCGCGTCGACGAGACTTGCCCGATGGTCGACGCCCGCATGTACGACGGCTCGCGATTCAACGCCATCATTCCCCCCCTGGCGCTGGACGGGGCCTGCGTGTCGATCCGCCGTTTCGGGGCCAATCCGCTGAAGCTGGAAGACCTGCTCAACTTCAAGGCCTTCACGCCCGAGATGGTCATGCTCCTGGAAGGCGCGATCAAGGCCCGGTTGAACATCGTGATCTCCGGCGGAACCGGTTCGGGAAAGACGACGCTGTTGAACACGCTGTCCAGCTTCATCTCCAACAGCGACCGGATCGTGACCATTGAGGACGCCGCGGAGCTGCAGCTTCAGCAAGACCACGTGGTGCGTCTGGAGACGCGCCCCCCAAACATCGAAGGCAAGGGCGCGATCACCGCCACGGACCTGGTCCGTAACACCCTGCGAATGCGGCCCGAACGGATCATTATTGGCGAGTGCCGCGGCCCGGAAACCCTTGATATGCTCCAGGCGATGAACACGGGCCATGAGGGCTCGATGACCACGTTGCACGCCAATACGCCTCGCGACGCGCTGGCCCGACTGGAAACGATGATCATGATGGCGGGCTTCGAGTTGCCGCTCAAAGCGATGCGCGCCCAGATCGCCAGTGCCGTGGACCTGATCGTCCAGGCGAACCGGCTCCAGGGGGGACCGCGAAAAATCACGCACATCTCCGAGGTCGTGGGCATGGAGCAGGACACGATCGTGATGCAGGAAATCTACTCGTTCGAGCAGGATGGGATGGATGAGAGCGGCCGCGCCTACGGCCGGTTCGTTGCCCACGGAATTCGGCCCACGTTCATGCCCCGGCTGGAAGCGGCCGGCGTGCGTTTACCGTCCAGCGCCTTCCGCGGACGTGTCATGATGCAGGATTAGCCTTCGCCCATGAGTTCTTTGATCATCGCAATCGCCGCGTTCTTCGGAGTGGCAGCCCTGGTCGGCGGCGCGGCGCTCGCATTTCGCGAACGGCCGTCCACCAGGGTGGAAGACCGTCTGGACATTCTAACGGGCACGAACACGCCGAGGGGGGCCAAAGACGGACTGGCCGGTCAAAGCGCCGTGCTGGCCCAGCCGCTCGACTCGATCCCCGGATTCTTCGAGACCTGCATAAGCCGCTTCGGCAACATCACCCGGCTGTTCGAGCAGGCCGACACCACGTTGACGGTATCGCGCTTGGTGCTGATCTCCGGGATCCTTGCCCTGGCGGCGGCCGGCGTGGGCGCCGCCGCGCGAATGCCGCTGGCCTTGCTCCCGGTGGTGGCCCTGGCCGCGGCCTTCTTGCCGATCTTCTGGCTCCTCTGGCGGCGCAAACGGCGCCTGAAGGCGTTCGCCGTGCAACTGCCCGACGCCTTGGAAATGCTCGGCCGGGCGCTGCGCGCCGGCCAGAGCCTGGCGGCCGGGTTCCAGATGGTCTCCGGGGAAATGGGTCTGCCCATCGGGAAGGAGTTCGGACGCGTCTTCGAAGAACAGAACTTCGGCATCCCGCTGGATGAATCCCTCCGCGACATGACCGAACGAATCCCCAATCTCGACCTCAAGTTCTTCGTTACCGCCGTGATCCTCCAACGCCAGACGGGTGGCGACCTTGCCGAAATCCTCGACAAGATCGGCAACCTGATTCGGCAGCGATTCCAGATATGGGGGCAGGTCCAAGCGCTCACCGGAGAGGGACGTCTCTCCGGTATCGTGCTCATGGCCCTGCCCGTGGTGCTCTTCTTCGCCGTCTACTATCTGAACCCCGAGTATATGATGCTTTTGTTCACCGACTCGATGGGCAAGAAGATGCTGGCCGGGGCAATCTTCCTGCAAGTGATCGGGGCATTGGTGATTCGCAAGATCGTCAATATCAAGGTGTGACCAAACCGTGATGTTCGCCGCCCAGTTGTTCAGCTTCGAGGACTTCCTCCCGTTCGCCCTGTTCGGGCTGTTCGCCGCCGGGGCCTGGTGGCTCTTGGAGATGGTGGCGACCGGAAAATCCCGGGCCGTGGAACGCCTCGACGAGTTGAGAGACCCCAACGCCCGCCGAAAGCGCGACGTCTCCGCCCTGAAAAAGCAGGACACAATGACCAGGGTCCTGGAAAGGGCGACCCCCGCCTTTGCCAGGCCGCTGGAGCCGAAAAATGAGCTCGAACGCAGCAAGCTGAAGCTCAAGCTCACCAACGCCGGCTTCCGCAACGAGTCGGCCGCGAGCGTCTTCCTCGGTTTGAAGTTCGCTGGACTGCTGGTAGGACTGTTCCTCGGGGCCGGCACGATCCTTGGCCTGGCGGGGATCAGCCAGAAGACGCTCGGCTCGGCCATCGCCGTGGCGGGGCTCTGCTTCTATCTCCCCGATCTCTGCGTCTGGTTTATCAGGAGAAAACGCCACGAGGCCGTCTTCCTCGGTCTGCCCGATGCGCTCGACCTCTTGGTCGTCTGCGTGGAGGCCGGGCTGGGGCTCGATCAGGCGATGCGCAAGGTCTCCGAAGAGATGGCCGGCACCTACCGGCTGATCGCCGAAGAGTTCGGGCTGTCGAATTTCCAGTTGCAGATGGGACGTCCTCGTACCGAAGTGCTCCATGAACTGGGCGTGCGGACCGGCGTGGCCGATCTGAGGAGCTTGGCGGCCGTGCTGATTCAGGCCGACAAGTTCGGCTCCAGCATCGCCCAGGCGCTCCGCGTGCAGAGCGACTCGATGCGAACCCGCCGCCGACAACTGGCCGAAGAAAAGGCGGCCAAGACCGCCGTGAAACTGATTTTCCCCCTGGTGCTGTTCATCTTTCCGGGAATCTTCGTGGTCCTGGTCGGGCCGGCCGCCGTCACCATGGTTCGGGAGTTGTTCCCCCTCATGTCAGGGGGCGGGTTATGATTAGGCAACTCCCAGGAAATAGCATACCAACCCGAAGCGCAAGCGAGGGACAGCGACTTTTCGAAGCGCTCTCCCTCGCTTGCGCTTCGGGTTAGTGTTGGATCGCGACGCTGGTATTCTATTTCCTGGGTGTTGCCTTAGCCGGTTGCGCTGAGTCGACCCGTCGGGCCGGTCGCCAGCCCCTACATCGCCCGGAAACCTCTCCCCTTCCTTTTCCCAAGGGGAACTCTTCGCAGTTCTCGCCTCCATCCTGCCGATATTGATCGTGGCGGATCCAGTTTTTCCCGACTGGATTTCTCTGCGAAGACAAGCTGGCGAGGCCCGGCAATTTTGGTTACCAAGTTCGGGGGGTGTGAGCATGATGGTTCGTTGCGTTTCCGTCTCCTTGATTCTCCTGGCGGGCCTCGCTTATGCGAGTCCGGCAGAGGCGCAGGCCGTGCAGGATTTCTGGCACAGCGTCATCCGCGACGCGAAACGGAACAACTGCTGGCCCGAAGCGTTTCTTCCCGCCGACCGCCTCGCGGTCCGTGCGCCGTTTGCGCTGATGGTCAGGAACGGCTGGCGACGCCAGAACATGCTCGCCGACCACCACTTCCAGGTGGGCGGAAACACCCTGAACGAGGCAGGCGAACTGAAGGTCCGCTGGATCATGACCGAAGCGCCTCGGCACCACCGGGATATCTACGTCCATCGAGCCCCGACGCCGGAAGCGACCGTTGCGAGAATCGAGGCCGTTCAAGAAGTCGCCCTCCAGTTCGCCGGGGAGGGTCAGCTTCCCAACGTGCTCGAAACCAGCCTCGATGCGGCAGGCTGGCCCGCCACGCGGGTCGACATGATCGACAAGCGGTGGGTGGAGTCGGCACCCGACCCGCGGCTCCCCGAAACGGGTTCCAGTTCCGACGACTCGCAGTAGCGCCGAGCGGTTTTCTTGCCGGTCGACGCCGGAATAACCGGCTCAACTGGCAAAGTCCCCGGAATCCCCTCAATTCCTCAATTCGGTTGCAGGACGCCCTCCGTCGTGGTCGATCATGGGAAGAGGAACTTCCAATCACGGAGGATTCAAGTGCGAATGGCCTCGTTCAGGATATGGCTGACCACGTTGGCTTTGCTCCTCTGGACCGCGGGTTGCACCTTCTGGCAAAACCCGCAAGGCGCCAGTAGCGGCCTTCACGGTCTTCAAGGGGGGGAACAAGTCAACTCGAAGCCGGGGCTACCCAGCCCGGCGAAGGCGTTCGCAAAGTTGGCTCCCAAAACGCCGGTCATCCCGGCGGGCGACCCGATTTCCCTGGCCAGCAAGGCGACGCCCAGCGCCAACCTTCACGTGGCCACCGCCCGGATGTCGGAACAGGCCGGCAACATCGCGGAAGCCGAGCGGCACTATCAGGAGGCCCTGGAGGCCGATGCCCGACACGCGGGCGCCTTGGTCGGGTACGCCCGGCTGAAGGACCGGCAAAGCAAGATGGACGAAGCAGCCGCCTTGTACCGGCGAGCCGCCAAGGCCCATCCGAAGGAAGCTTCGATCGCCAACGACCTGGGGCTCTGCCTGGCGCGACAGCGGAAACATGCCGAGTCGATTGCGGCGTTCGAGCAGGCAATCCGGCTTGATCCGAAGAGGCTGCTTTATCGGAACAACATCGCCATGGTGCTCGTGGAAAAGGGCGAGATCGACGCCGCCGTGAAGCAATTGACGGCCCTCCAAGGTGAAGCCGTGGCCCACTACAACGTCGGGTACATCCTCCAAAAGAAGGGCGATTCCGAGGCGGCCGCCGTCCACTTTACCAAGGCACTTCAAAAGAATCCCTCTCTGGTTGAGGCCGGCGCCTGGCTCAGGAAGCTGGGAAAACAACCGGCCGCCATCGCCGACTCGGCACCGCGCATTGCCGCCGGCCCGCAGTTCGACTCTCAGCCGGCCAGGCCGCCGGTGCTGCCGGTTCCGGCCGAGCAAACGGGCAAAGTGGCTCGAACCCCGGCTACCCCCTTCTTCCCAAAGAGCCCGGCAAGCGGGGAGCAGAAAGCGACGGTGCGGCCGCTCCCGCCCCTTTCGGGCGAGCCGTCCAAGACGTATCCGCGATTTGACCAGATTCTGGGCGGATCGCCGTCGGCCGAGCCGGCTCCCTTGCCGCCGCCACGATCAGCCGGTTACACGCGCGTGCAGCCGCTTCCGCCGGTAACGGCCGGCAAAGCCGGAGCCAGCGCTCGCTAGGGTCGGGCGGAGAATGACTCGGGGACTGTCCCCCTCGCCCCCCCGCCCGTGCTGTCACGCCAGCACGGGCGAGACGCCAGAGCCACCCACCCCGTCCGTTCCAGTTGGACAGGCGACCAGCCCTCTCAGGGGCTCCAGCCCAGCGGTGGCAGCGTTAGTCAATAGCAGGT
>JBDRTC010000060.1:0-6417 GCA_043824335.1 Planctomycetota bacterium
GACCCAATACCTGATTCTGCCTCTCACGGAGGTCGGATAACTCTACGGTGGCAGGGTGGCCGCATTTGAAGAAGCCGTTAAAGAGATGAAGCGACGGCTCGGTCCGGTTTCCGATCCTGCCAAACGCAACTGGGGCTTTCATCTGATCATCCCGGCGTGGCGGCTGGATCCGGAACACTTCTTCCGAGAAGAGGCCGATCCCCAAACGTTGGCTCGGGCGGTGAAAGCCGCCTTCGATGTGGCTTTGCGGTATGATACGGCCCTCTATTTCACCGTCGAGAACCTCGAGTGGACCAACAGGCCCGACCTTTGGAATTACGCCGACCCGGAGAAGCCGGGATACGATCCGGACAATGCACGGAACGTGGAATGGATAGACTGGGACGGCACGCCCCATCCGCATCGCTATCGCGACTGGGGGACGCCGGAACAAATGCCGCCGGTGATCTGCTACAACAGCCCGGAGGTGCTCAAGGAGGTGTCCCGGCTGGCCCGAGACGTGATTGCCCCGTCGATCGCGGCGGGCTTGGACCGGCTTGCGGAAGCCGGCAAGGCACATCTGTTTGCCGGCGTTACGGTGGGGGCCGAGCCGGTACTTCCCAATTACGAGGGCAGCGACAAGTTCAACCCTCGGATTGCCCGGATGATGGAGCGCGAGGGTGTGCCTCAGAGCCGATTGGGCTACAACGCGCTGACCAACCTCGGCCATGGCAAGGCCGATCCGCCGGAGGATTTTGCCGCCGCACTGGCCAAGGTCAATCAGGATTACGTCTCCCATTGGGCCACGGAGTTGGCCGAGGGAGGAATTCCCGCGGAGAAGATGTATACCCACGTGGCGGCGGGTGCGGGCATGATCGGTTCACCGGGCGTAGAGTACACGAATGCTCCCATCTCGATCGCGTTCGTCGACTCCTGTCGTCCGGGCTGGACCACCTACCCGGTCGGCCCACTTCGGGACGACTTCCGAGTTCTCTACGAAGAACTGGCCGCACACGGCAATCCGCCCTGGGCAAGCACGGAGGCCTCTCCACGAGGGTTAGGACCTGGAGGTGTCTCGATGGGTGAATATCTGAGTTGGCATTTTGACTTCGGTGCAACCGTCGTTGTCTTCAATACCGGGGCGACCAGCCGCGAACTGGCCGATCGACTCGACGACGCCGTTTGGGGCGAGGAGGCGGTCCAGGCGTATCGAGACTACCTTGCTCTCCGCTTGTAGTAGATCTCCTTGTTCCCGTCACGGTCGTCAGACCAGATCACGTGAACGGATTTGCGCGAGACGGCGATCGCCGCGTGTCGCGATTCTCCGTCCGCGCGGGTCAGTCGCGCGTCCTCGGACCAAGTGTAACCAGCGTCTTGTGAACCCTTGTAGTAGTCGTGTATCCCGCCCCCAACTCGCGCCGTCGTCGGCTGATCGCTTGTAATAGACTTGCTGGTCGTCGTTACGCTCGTCGCACCAGACAGCGTGAACCACACCGTCGTCACTGGCAGCCACGCTACGAGCGAAGTTGTAAGTCAGCCCGGAAGGAGCCGGGTCGTTCGTCAGCCGCACGTCCTTGGTCCATTCTTGTGCGGCTGCAACCGGTGGCTGAAAGGCAACGATAACCAAGGCAACGGCAAACACCGAGAATCGCCCAATCCGGTTCATGTGCTCAACGCCGAATTGAGCCTCCGTCCTCAGACAGTTCCAGTGCCTGCTCATCCGCCAGTTCCTATGCATGCCAGGAGTCATAATCAAACCCTTGAATATCCTCTGTCGTGCCAGTCACTTCGGCCCAAATAGCTTAGCAAAGCTAGCCGCGTTGGGGCAGCAGTTGAGCTGCTGCCCTCCTCTGTGCATGCGTGGAAGGTGTGCCGGTGCAATAGTCGCACTAACCGCAAGTGTTACCGCCTCGCGCTCGGTGATCTAGGCTCAAACCGGCTACGGTTTCGATCCTTACCGATTCTACCACTCTGCGCCTCCGCAATAAATGCCAGGGATGCTGACGGCTGTACGGAAATCGAAAACTCTGAACAGGATGCGAATCGGGTGTTCCGCTCGGCGCTCCTGGAGATTTCGGAGAGGGGGCCCCTAACACGGAAAAATGCAAAGTTGTTAACCAAAAAGCGAGCGCTTGCCGACTACGGTGACGAGAGCTTCGCCGCGTCGTATTGGGCGAGGCCGCAAGCGGCCGATTCGGGGAGCCCTCGAGTGCGTCGCTTCAGAGCGACCAGCCGTCGGGGAGGGTGGCCGCCTTGGGGATGACGACGATGCCGTCGCGGATCATGGCGACGTCGCTCTCCTCGGTCGAGTCGACGCCGGACGTGTTGACGATCTGGACGTTTCGCCCGATGCGGCAGTTCTTGTCGACGATGGCCCCTTCGATCCGGGCGCCCTCGCCGATGCCCAGCGGCGGGTGGCCCGACTGGGCGCCGTGGAGCCGCTGGACGGGCGACTCGTAGAAGTCGTTTCCCATCAGGACGGAGTTGCGGATCACCACGTCGCGGCCCACGAGGCAGCGCAGGCCGATCACGCTGTTTTCGATCACCGCCCCCTCGCTGATCTGGCAGCCGTCGGCCACGAGGCTTCCGCGGATCGTGGCCCCGTCCACGCGGGAAGGGGGCAGGAACCGGGCACGGGAGTAGATGGGCGCGTGCGGCGAGAACAAGGGAAACGGCGGCTCGGTCGCCGCCAGGCTCAGGTTGGCCTCGTAGAACGACTTGATCGTGCCGATGTCTTCCCAGTAGCCGTCGAAGAGGTGAACGTGCACGTGCCGGGCGCGGATCGAGGCGGGAAAGACCTCGCGGCCGAAGTCATGGTAGTTGGTCTTTTCGAGCACGTCGACGAGCGTGTCGCGATTGAAGAGATAGATCCCCATGCTGGCCAGGCAGTCGCGCCCGCGGCTGGGGATGCCCTGGGCCTCGATCCAGGCCGGGTCGGTGCGGACGTGCTCGAGCTCCTCGGGCGTCTTCGGTTTTTCAAGGAAACCGATCACGCGGCCGGTGCCGTCCAGGCGCATGATGCCCAGGTCCGAGCCCATTCGGCTGGAGACGGGCACGGCGGAGATCGTCACGTCGGCGCCGGCCTTTTCGTGCGTGGCGATCATCTGGCGGAAGTCCATCCGGTAGAGTTGATCGCCGGAGAGGACGAGAACGTAGTCGATATCGGGCTGTTCGAGGTAACGGAGATTCTGGCGGACGGCGTCGGCCGTTCCCTGGTACCAATCGGCGCTGGCCAACGTCTGCTGGGCGGCCAGGATCCCGACGAACCCGCGGCTGAACGCGTCGAAGGAGTACGTGCTGCGAATGTGGTGGTGCAGGCTTACCGAGTTGAACTGGGTGAGCACGTAAATGCGATTCAGCCCGCTGTTGACGCAGTTCGACAAAGGGATGTCGATCAGCCGGTACTTGCCGCCCACGGGCACGGCGGGCTTGGAGCGGAACTTCGTCAGCGGGTAGAGGCGCGTTCCCTGGCCTCCCCCCAGCACCAGCGTGACGACGGACTTCATGGCGTCTCCTCGACGGTTGGCGTTCCCACTCGGCTACCGCGGAAACCCATCTTAGCGGAAATCGGGCGCAAGCGGAATCGACCCCAGCGCTCGGAGAATGGGGATAGGAGGCGGCGGGATGTATCGAAAAGTCGGATCATGCGGATCTTGAGGGTGGCAAGCATCGCTCGGGCTGTTCCGAAGCGTCGGCTGCTGACGAAAGTGTCGGCCAGAGAGACTCTGCCGGATGACACGGCGGGAGGGCCCCTTTCGCGGAAACTGTACCGGATGAAGCGGCGACGGCAGGTACGATTGTTCGGCGGGCTCCCCCTGTGCTGATGGTGACGGAACTGCGCAATGTGCCGGTTAATCCGCGGCTGGGCAAAGTATGAAGTCGCCGGATACTGAGGACGATACAGCCATCAACGGATGGTCGGAATGTCCGTGTCGCGCCGCGCTGGCTCGATCGAAGCGGTCGTGCCAATCCGGTTGACCCGGACCGCATCACCCCCAACGCACGGCAGCCAACGATGAAGGACCTGCGATCATTCCCCCTGGGACTGGTGATTCTCTTGGCCGCAATTGTCCTGGCCGGCGCGCTCCGATTCCAAAGAGCCCGAACGCAGCGTCCGGCGCGGTTGGGGCCGGAGGTGGCGGTGACGCCTTGCCAAACGGACTGCCAGACGGCGGCGCTTGCGCGGCGGATCGAAGAGCCGCGACGGCTACCCGAGGTCACCGCCAGTCCGCTGGGAATGCCGATCGATCTTTCGGCGCTTCAAGGCCGGCCGGCCGCCAGGCCCCGGAACCGATCCCGTGAAGCCGACGGGATCAACGTTCGCGAGGAGCGCGCCGCCCTCTACCAACTCGAAGCCGAGGTGGAAAGGGCGGCCTCGCCCCCGGGCCGCTTCCCCAGGCAAGCCTTCGACGACCTTGACGGCGCGCTGACGCCAGCGCCGGCACGCCCGATCTGGTCGCTTTCAGGTGACCTCCCCGATCCGGTCATCGACCGGCTCGGCTTCCACGGTGAGTTCTTGGCCGGCGAGACCCGGGGAACGCACCTGGAGGGCGGCTTCTAGTCTCGGCCGCGAAGGTTTGGGTGGCAGTTGCACTGCCATCCCTCGTCCGCCGACGTGCCGTCGGCGGCTAAACGCTCGGATCGAACTTGCCGGAGCACTAGGGCTCGGGATTCGGCGACGTGGTGACCAGCACGTAGTTTTGGAGGTACTTGCGCGCCACGCGAATGACGTCGTCGAGCGTGACGGCTTCGATGCGGGCGTCGAAGGTCTTGTCGTAGTCGTAGCCAAGGCCGTAAAGCTCGTCCAGGGCGGCTTGCAGGGCCTGCTGGCCGATGGTCGTGTTCTCCTGGGCATGTAGCGCGATCACCATCTGCTGGGCGACGCGGAACTCGTCGTCGCTGATCTTGCCCTCCTTCGCCCGGGCGACGTTCTGCTGAATGCGTCCCACCACCTCGCCTATTTTCTCCGGATCGGTTTGCGAGAGGACGGCGAAATAGCCGGGTGCGGGGCCCGTGATCTGCATGGCGTGCACGAAGTAGACCAGGCCCTCGCCGCGCAGTTCGTTGTGCAGCCATCCGCCCGGATAGCTGTAGCCCGACATGATCGCGTCCAACAGCACCATGGCCGCGTAGTCCTCCTTGTCGATGATGCTGGTGCCCGGGTAGCCGAGGAGCACCATCCCGGTCTGCTTGCCCGTTTGCTTGTGCCGGACGATCGACTCGCCGAGCGCGTTGGCGCGATTGAAGTCGATCGGTTGGAAGTCCGCCGCGGGCTTCAGGTGGCCGAAGTTTTGCGTCACCAGCGCCAGCGCCGCCTCGGGATCGACGTCGCCGAACACGGTGACGATCATGTTGTTGGGCACGAAGTACTTGGCGTGGTACGCCCGAAGATCCTCGGCAGTGAGTGCCTGGACCGTTTCGGTCTTTCCGCCTTGGATGACGTGATACGGCGTGCTGGCCGGGAGATTGTCGTAGAAGACTTCAAAGACCTCCTGGTGCGGGTTGTCGGCCCGCCTGACGATCGCCCCCAGGGCCAGCGTCTTCACCTTCTCGAACTCCTCCTGGGGAAAGGTGGGCCGGGTGAAGCACTCGGCGAACAGGACGGCCGCTTCCGGGAAGTCGTCACGCAGGGTGGTGGCACTGCCGTAGATCGTGTTCCGCCCGGCGCTCATGGAGAAGCTCCCGCCGATCGAGTCGAAGTACTCGGCGATCTGTTGGGCCGAATGCTCGGCGGTCCCCTTGTCGAGCATCGCGCCGAGCATCGACGAACGTCCGGCCGTCGCCTCCGTGTCGACCAGGGAAGCCCCCAGCACGTAAGCCTGGATGTTCACCAGCGGCAGGTGCGAGTGGCGCTTGACGAGCACACGCAGCCCGTTGGCCAGACGCACCGCCCGGACCTTGCCTTCCCCGCCGGCCGTCTCGCTGCGAGCCGCCTTGGGCGCGCCGCCGGGCGGGGCGATCGTCACGCGGTTGAGTCGCCCGGGGATGAAATAGCGCCGGGCGACGTCGCGGATCTGTTCGGCCGTCACCTTTTGGATGTTCGCCACGTATTGCTTGTCGAAGAGCGGGTCGCCGGTCGAGAGGAAGCTTCGCCCCAGGCTCTCGGCCGCTTCCTCGACCGTCTGCTGGCCAAAGACCAGCTCAGACGCCTTCTGCTTCTTCGCTTTCTCGAGCTCGGCCGGCCCGACCAGCTCGTCGCGGAGCCGATACACGCCCTGGAGGATTTCCTCGGAGGCCGCTTCCCAGTGTTCCGACGTTGTGCTGGCGAAGATGCCGAACCACCCGGTGGCGAAGTGCGGCGTGTAGCTGGCCGAACTGACCGAAAGTGCCAATTGCAGGTCGTACTTCACCCGGCGGACCAGGCGCGAGCTGTCTCCCTCGGCCAGGATGTAGGCGGCCACGTCCAAAGCGTAAAGGTCCGAGTGCGACAGGCTCACT
>JBDRTC010000061.1:0-14620 GCA_043824335.1 Planctomycetota bacterium
GGGCGTTTTGGGGTGCTGATGTGTCCTGAACCCTGAACCCCGAACCTTGAACCCTCGATTGGCTGCGACCTCGCCCCGTTTGCACCCAAAACAGGCCAAACTGGTATACTTCACTGAATAGCCCGTGATCCATCCTACTGACTCACCCCCATTCCGAGCTAATTTTGTGGGTGCCACCCAAATCACGAGACAAGAACATCGGTTGGGGCAGCAGTTGCACTGCTGCCCCCGGCGGAGGTGCGGCAGTACAACTGCCGCACCAACCGGAAATGGGGGTTATTGTTCATCCGATCCTTAACGGGCTGCGGTACGAATACGCCGATTGCGCCCATTGCATGAGTGAAACAAGGGAGGCGACCCCGACGCGCCACCCTAACTCTAAGCTACCCTTGAGCATACGGCAGACATGGGATACGTGACAGAACTCTTTCACCCGATCGTTAGGCCGGGCAGACTTTCGCCCGATTGATGACCGCATGAGCAGCGAACAATCCCTCGACCCCCAGTTGATCGAGCAGACCAAGCAGCAGATCCGCATGCTGGTCAACGAGATCTCGCAACTGGCCAAGTCGGACATGGCCCCGGAGGAGTTTTACGGCGAGTTCCTCCCCCGGGTGGTTTCGGCTTTGGCGGCGGTCGGCGGCGCCGTCTGGGTTTCTGAAGGCCAGGGCCGCTTGGCGCTGGGCTACCAGATCAACCTCCAGGAGACGCGGCTCCGCGAAGACGAGGAGGCCCAGATCCGCCACGGCCGCCTGCTTCAGAAGGTGCTCACCAGCGGGGAGGGGAGCCTGGTTCAGCCCCGCTCCGGCGCAGCCGGCGACGAGCAAGGGGGCAACTCGACCGATTTCCTCCTGGTGCTGGCCCCCTTGAAGGCGGCCGAGGAAACCGTCGGCGTGGTGGAGGTCTTTCAACGACCCGACACCCGGCCCGCCACGCAAAAAGGGTACCTGCGATTCCTCTCGGAGATGTGCGACCGGGCGGGTGAGTTCTTCAAGAGCCACCAGCTCCGGCACTTCACCGACCGCCAGCTCATGTGGACCCAGTTGGAGGATTTCACCCGGGGCGTGCATGCCAGCCTGCACCCCCGTGAAACCGCCTACACCATCGCCAACGAGGGCCGCCGGCTGATCGAGTGCGACCGGGTCAGCGTGGCGATCCGCAAGGGCCGCAAGTGCGTGATCGAGGCCGTCAGCGGGCAGGACCTTTTCGACAAGCGCTCGAACACGGTGCGCCTGTTGGGCAACCTGGCCACGGCCGTGGTCACCAGCGGCGAGGCGATCTGGTACACCGGCGACACCAGCAACATGGCCCCGCAGGTCGAAGACGCCGTCCAGGAGTACGTCGACGAGTCCCACTCGAAGACGGTGGGCGTGCTGCCGCTCAGGCGGGCCGTGCCGGAACCCGACGACGAAAAAGAAGAGCAGGAGCAGCGCGAAAACCCCGCGCCGCCGATCGGCGCCTTGATCGTCGAGCAGATCGAAGACAGCCGCGTGCCGGATAAGATGCTCCAGCGGGTCGACGTGGTCGCCGAGCACAGCGCGACCGCGCTGGCCAACGCCCAGGAGCACGAGAACCTCTTTCTGATGCCCGTCTGGCGGGCGTTGGGCAGGGCCCGCTGGGTGTTCAAGGCCCGCACGCTCCCCAAAACGGTCGCCATCACGGGGGCCGTCCTGGGCGTGATTCTGGCCATGGCCTTGGTGCCGAAGGGGTTCAAGATGCAGGCCAACGGCACCCTGGAGCCGGTCGAGCGCTACGAGGTGTTCGCCGGGATCAACGGGGAGGTCACGGAAGTCTTGGTCGAGCACGGCCAGCCGGTCAAAGAGGGCCAACTGCTGGCCCGGCTCCGAAACACCCAGTTGGACCTGGAGATCGACCGGAACCTGGGAGACCTGTTGACAACCGAGCAACACATCCGCTCGACCCACGAGATGCTGGCCGACTCGCGGCAACTGGACACCGCGCGCAAGATCCAACTGATGGGCGACCTGACCGAATCGGAGTTGAAGAGAGATCATCTCCTGGCCCAGCAGAAGCTCCTCCAGAAACAAGCGGAGGATCTCGAGGTTCGCAGCCCGGCCGCCGGGCAGGTGCTCACCTGGGACGTGGAAAACCGGCTGATGAGCTATCCGGCCCAGCGGGGACAAGTGTTGATCGAGCTGGCCAATCCCGACGGCCCTTGGGAGCTGGAAATCCTCATGCCCGACAAACGGATGGGGCACGTCGTCAGGGCTGAGCAGAAGTTGCGAAAGCAGGTGCGAGAGAAGGTGGTTAGTGGCTTGCGGGAAAAGTTCGGCGACGAGCAGGGTGGGGAACTCGACAAACAGTTGGGTGACATGTCGCGTGAGGCTTTGCGGGGGTTGCTTCGCAAGTGGTCGCGCGACGACCTCAACGACCTCCGCGGGCGGATAGCCGCGAGGTTGCAGGAAGCAAGCGACCAGTTGCCAGCGCCGGAACGAGAGAAACGAGACAAGAGGTCGCGTGTGGTCTTGGACGGACTCCTCGAAGAAGATTTAGACGAGGACGTATCGCGCGAGGAGTTGCTCGACTTGACGGGGGAGTTGTTGGGATTCGGTGAAGGGCTCGACGATCGGCTCGACGTGGAGTTCATCCTGGCCACCGATCCGAACACGACCCACAACGGGACGGTGAAGAGAATCAGCCAGCGGGCCGAGCCCCACGGCGACGAGGGGAACACCGTGCCGATCAAGGTGGAAATCACCGAGAACGTCAAGGCGCAGTTGCCCCAGCCGCTCCGCCGCGGGGCGGGGGCGACCGCCAAGATCGACTGCGGCTACCGCCCGATCGGCTACGTGCTCTTCCACGAGCTGATCGCCTTTGTCCAATCGAAGATCCTGTTCCGTTGGTTTTAGCCCCGTTTTTCGAGGGAACCCGCCACCATGCAAGTGACTCTGATCGCACTCGGCACCGCTTTGTTGCTCGCCGGTCCCCAGCCGGGGTCCGTCGCAGGGTCTTCCGCCGAGTCGTACACGGTTGAGAGCTGCCTGATTACCTTGATCGAAGACGTCGACGTTCCGGCCCAGGAAGCGGGAGTCTTGAAGGCCATCGGGATTCCGGAACGGGACGCCGAGGGGAATCCCGTCTTTTTCGACGCGGACGGCAAGCCCGTGTACCAGGAGGTCCGCGAAGGCCTGGAAGTGTCCGAAAACCAGATACTGGGCCAGATCGACGACCGAATGGAGCAGGAGCTCAAGAAGGTGGCCAAGTACAAGCTCCAGGTGGCCGAGAAAGAGGAGACAAACACCTACAGCGTTCAGGCCGCCGAGGCGGCCGAGAAAGTATCCGAGGCCGAGTTCTTGCAGGCGCAAGAAGCAAATCGCCGGAAACCCGGCACCGTAGCCCCGGCCGAGTTGAACCGCATGCTGCTTTCTCACCGTCACGCGAAGCTGCAGTGGAAACAGTCCGAATACGACTTGGAAATCGCCGAGATCTCGAAGCTGGTCCGCCAGGCCGAGTACGGCGTGGCCGACCTGCAACTGAAGCGCCGCGGACTCGTTGCCACGCTCGACGGCATCGTCGTCGAACGGTATCTCGACGAGGGCGAGTGGGTCCGGCCCGGCGACCGCGTGCTCAGGATCATCCGCATGGACCGCCTGCGCATCGAAGCCTTCATCGACGCCACCAAGGTCTCGCCCGCCCAGGTGAAAAAAGGGCAGAAAGTGACTGTTCGGCTGAGCCCCGGGAAGGCGCTTCCGGTTGGGCCCGTGGGCCCGCTTTTGGGCGAGATCGTGTACGTCAGCCCCATCGTCGAGGCGGGCCCCCGCTTCCTGGTCTGGGCGGAGGTCGACAACCACCCGGACGACGACGGCGACTGGCCGCTGCGACCGGGCTTGCACGCCGACATGACGATCAGCCTCAGGCCGCTCGGCCTTCCCAAGCGAACCGCGCAAGCCACCCGACCCTGACCAGCCCACCATGGCCACCCTGGCGGACAGCCTCGTTTCCAGTTCCGGCCGGCGGATCCCGATCCGCAAACGGTCCGACCTGACGGCCCGGCGACAACGCTACCAGGGCCGGAGCTACTGGATCGTCAAGGAGCCGGTGGGGCTGAACTACTTCCGCTTCCAGGACGAGGAATACGCCATCCTCCAGATGCTCGACGGCCAAACGAGCCTGGACGAGATCAAGGAACGCTTCGAGGCGGAGTTCCCCCCGCAAAAAATCACCCTGGAGGAATTGCAGCAGTTTCTCGGCCAGTTGCACCGCAGCGGGCTGATCGTCACCGGCGTGCCGGGCCAGGGCCGCCAGCTCCGCAAGCGCCGCGACGAACGCAAACGCCAGCAGTTCCGCGGCGCGCTGACCAACGTGCTCTGCATCCGCTTCAAGGGCATCGACCCGGAACGGATCCTCAAATGGATGTACCCCAAGGTGCGTTGGCTCTTCACGCCGGTGGTGTTTACGATTTGCGCGCTCCTGGCCGCTTCGGCGCTGACGCTCGTTTTGGTCGAGTTCGACGTCTTCCGCGCCAAGCTCCCCAGCTTCCACCAGTTTTTCAGCCCCACCAACGCGCTGCTGATTGCCGTGTCGCTGGGGGTGACCAAGGTGCTGCACGAGTTCGGGCACGGATTGACCTGCACGCACTTCGGCGGCGAGTGCCACGAGATGGGGGTGATGATCCTGGTGCTCACGCCCTGCCTGTACTGCAACGTGTCGGACTCCTGGATGCTGCCGAGCAAGTGGCAGCGGGCGGCGATCGGCGCGGCGGGGATTTTTATCGAGATCACGCTGGCCTCGATCGCCACCTTCATCTGGTGGTTCACCGAACCGGGACTCCTGCACTACCTCTCGCTCAACGTGATGTTCATCTCCTCGGTGAGCACGATCCTCTTCAACGCGAACCCGCTCTTGCGGTACGACGGCTACTACATCCTCTCCGACCTCATCGAGATCCCCAACCTCAGGCAGAAGGCCAGCACGATCGTCAATCACAAGCTGGGCGACTGGTTCCTGGGACTCGAACCGCCCGACGACCCTTTCCTCCCCGAGCGAAACCAGGCTTTCTTCGCCTTCTACACCGTGGCCGCCGTGATGTACCGCTGGGTCATTTTGGCGTCGATCCTGACCTTCCTCTACAAGGTGTTCGAGCCGTATGGGCTGAAGGTCCTCGGTCAGGCGATCGCGGCGATGGCGCTCTACGGGCTCTTATTTCAGCCGATCTACAAACTGTGCAAGTTCTTCTACGTGCCCGGGAGGTGGTACAAAGTGAAAAAGCCTCGCATGTTCGCGACCCTGGCCGGGTTCGTGGCCGTGGTGCTGGCCATCGTCTTCGTGCCCATGCCCTACCACGTCATGTCGACGCTGGAAACCCGGGTGATCAACGCCAAGACGGTCTACGTGGTCGTCCCCGGCAAGCTCGAAGAGGTGCGCGAGAAGCCCGGCAATCGCGTGAAAAAGGGCGACACGCTCGCCCTGCTATCGAGTCTCGACCTGGAAATGGAAATCAAGAAGCTCGATGGCGAGGTCGCCCAACACGCCAATCAGTTGGAGACCCTCAAACGGCTCAGGCACGACGATCCACTGGCAAGCGCCCAGATTCCGGAGACGGAGGCGGCGCTGGCGGCGCTCGACGAGCAGTTAGAGAAGAAGAGGCTCGATCGCCAACGGCTGGAACTGAAAGCCCCCAGGGACGGCGTCGTGCTGCCTCCGCCCTGGACTCCCAAACGCGAAGGCCCCCAGGGGCAGTTACCCTCCTGGTCCCGCACCCCCCTTGCGCCCGAGAACCTGGGGTGCTATCTCGAAGGGGGCACCCAGTTCTGCCTCGTGGGCGAGCCCAACGAGATGGAAGCGCTCCTGGTGATCGACCAGGCCGACATCGATTTCGTCGCCGTCGGACAAAAGGTGGAGATCAAGCTCGACGAGCTCCCCCACGACATCTTCACCGGCACGATCCTCAAGATCTCCGAAGAGGAGCTGGACATTAGCCCCCGCGGCCTCTCCGTCAAATCGGGCGGGGAACTGGCCACGGAAACGGATCCGACCACGGGCGCGGAGCGGCCGATGAGCACCTCCTACCAGGCCAGCGTCCCCCTCCCCAACCCCGACGGCGACTTCCGAATCGGTCTGCGCGGCCGGGCGAAAGTCCACGTCCGCCCCCAGACCATCGGCCAGCGCGTTTGGCGCCTGGTGACCAGCACGTTCAACTTTAAGTTGTAGTGGGCAGTAGGGTCGAGTTGGACTGGAACTTCGAGTGGTGCGTTTCACGCACCCTACTCCTGCCCCAACGGAGGCAAAGACGCTCACCCGTACTTCGCGTTCAGCCCGTCGACGCACTTCTTGCACTGGGCGGTGGCCTCCCAGGCGTTGGGCCAGAAGCAGAGGTCGATCGTCCACCAGTCGTCCGGAAGGTCTTCGGCCACCAGCGCGGGGATGATCGCGTCGAAGTCGAGCACCCCCAGGCCGAACGGCGGGTGGGCCGAGGTCTCGTCGCTGCCGTCGGCGTTCTGGTGGCAGGTGTTGTCCGAATCGATCAGGTGCAGATGGTTGATCCGGCCGTGGAGCATGCGGATCAACTCCAGCGGGCCGCCGGGGAGCGTTTCCTTCTCGCCCGGCTGCCGGGCGCCAACGACGGAGACCATCTGGGCGTGGCAAGTGTCTAAGAGCACGCCGAAGTTGGGCTTGTCCACGGCGTCGAGCACGCGGACGATCTCCGAAGGCTTGTTGAAGGCGAACCCCGGCTCGAACTCCCAGGTGACGATCAGCCCGCGATCGGCGGCGAGGTCCGAGCAGTGCTTCCACGTTTTCGTGAGACGGCCGAACGCGGTTGCGTAGTCGACCTCCTCGAAGATGGTGGGCGGCTGGACCGTGTCGAGGCGAAGGGTGTGGATGCCCAGGTCGGCGGCGAAATCGGCCGCCTTGGTGAACTCGGCCACGTAGACGCCCGGGTCGTCGGTGTTCAGGAGCTTTTGGCCCCAGAGGTTCGCGCCCATTCCGGCGAACTCGAGCCCCCAGTCTTTCATCTTGCCCACCAGCTCGTCGCGCTGGGACTTTTCGGGCATGTCGTTCGGGTTCGGGTGCGGGGGGAACGCCCCCAGCTCGAGGCCGTCGAAGCCCAACTCCTTGATCTTCCCGGCGACCGTGTCGAAATCGATCGGGTCCTTTTCGTACGGGCCGATCGCGTACGCCCACGAGCCCATGGCGATTCGTTTCATGGCGGAGGTCTCCTTTCAAAGGCGAATGCGGACGGCCGAGTTGTGCCTTCCCGAGGGCGATCATTATACAGGATACCGGCCGCGGGGTGGCATGCCCTCGCTTGCGTGGGCATGTCTACGGGCACTGGGAAAATCGGCACATGGCCAAACAAGTTTGGCCTTGCCACCCCCGGGACCAGGCCGACGTTCCGTCGGCCGCTAAACGGAGGCGTGCGGCAAGCCGCCTATTGCGGCGCGCGCGGGCATCTGGGAAAATGAAGATTCTCTTGCACTGACCGGCCTGCGAAGCAGAAAGCGGAGGAATCCATGCTTGCGAAGCGAGCCTCTTTGTTTGGCATCGGGCTGCTCTTCTTGATGTTCACCGCGGCCGACGCGGTCGCCGCGGATTGGTCGCAATGGGGCGGATGCGACTCGCGGAACATGGTTTCCCTGGAAACGGGCCTCCCCGACTCCTTCGAGCCGGGCAAGAAGCGGCCGAGCGGCGAGGGGATCGACCCGGCAACCACGCGAAACGTGAAGTGGACGGCCCGGCTTGGCTCCGCCGCCTACGGCAACCCAACCGTCGCCGGCGGCAAGGTGTTCGTCGGCACCGACGATCTCCTGGTGACCGAGGACCCCCGCTTCAAGCGCACCCACGGCGGGCTGGTGAAGTGTCTCGACGAAGCCACCGGCACGCTCCTCTGGCAGTTGGTCGTTCCCAAGCGGACCGACCTTCCCAAAGACATCCTGTTCAGTCATCAGCACCTGGGCATTTGCTCCTCGGCGACGGTCGACGGCGACCGGGCCTACGTGGTCACCTCGGCCGGCGACGTCGTCTGCCTCGACGTCAACGGCCAGGCCGACGGAAACGACGGGCCCTACACCGACGAGGCCCGCTACATGGTCGGCCACGGCGAAGAGCCCGTCGAACTCAACGATCGCGACGCCGACATCGTCTGGCGGTTCGACCCGATGGACGAGTTGGCCGTCTACGTGCACGACGCCGCCAGTTGCTCCCCTCTCGTCCACGGCGACCTGCTCTACGTGGGCACGTCGAACGGCGTGGACGCGCCGCACGAAAAGGTGCTCAGCCCCAATGCCCCGGGCCTGATCGTGCTCGACAAACGGAGCGGCCGCCTCGTGGCCACGGAGAACGAAGGGATCAGCAAGCGGCTTTATCATTGCCAGTGGTCGTCGCCCTCGCTGGGCACCGTCGGCGACAAGACGCTCATCTTCTTCGGCGGCGGCGACGGCGTCTGCTACGCCTTCGAGGCGCTCACGGAGGTGCCGGAAAGCCCCGTCCACCTCAAGAAGGTGTGGTCCTACGACTGCAACCCGCCGGAGTTCAAGTACCGCGACGGCAAGCTCATCCCCTACTACGAAGGCGACAAGCGCAAGGGGTACAGCACGAACAAGAACGACGGGCTGTACGTCGGCCCCAGCCAGATCATCGCCACGCCCGCGTTTCACGAGGGGCGGATCTACGTCCTCATCGGCCAGGACCCGGCCCACGGCCGCGGCAAGGGCCTGTTGCACTCGATCGACGCCACCGGGACCGGCGACGTCACCGAGAGCGGACGCGTCTGGATCTACGACGGCCTCGACCGCAGCATGGCCACCGTAACCATCGCCGACGGCCTGGTCTACGCCACCGACGTCGCCGGCCGGCTCCACTGCCTCGACCGCGACACCGGCGCGTGTCACTGGGTCTACGAAAGCGGCGCGGAAACCTGGGGCGGCGTCCTGGTGGCCGACGGCAAGCTCTATCTCGGCACCAAGCGGCAATTCCTCGTCTTCCAAGCCGGCAAAGAGCTCAAGCTCCTCAGCGAAATCGGTCTCGGCTCCCCCGCCTACAGCACCCCCATCACCGCCAACGGCGTCCTCTTCGTCGCCTCGCAACGATACCTTTGGGCGGTCGCCCAGCAGTAGCCGCCAAGCCGTCGCCACACTCGCCCGCCTGCTCACGGAACACCGGCCGCGGACCCACTCCGCCTCGCTTTGGTCAACGAAACCCCATTTTTCCAGGTTGGGGGTCCCCAGGCCGGAATTTGGCCCGAGAGGGACCGTGCCGGCTGCCTGATTGCAGCGAGCACTGGCAACACGCCTTTGCCGCCAGTCCTCCCTTATCGAGGGGGGTTAACCCACCTGGCTAAACGACGTAAGCAGAGGGTGTTGACTTCAGGATACAACGTTGTATAATTACTACAACGAAAAGGAGGTGCTCCCATGCCCGCTAGTGCGCGATTCGGCGAGTTTTTCAAACAGCGGCGGATCGCCCTCGGACTGACTCTCCGGGAGTTTTGCCGCCGCAATGGCCTGGACCCCGGCAACATCAGCCGCCTGGAACGAGGCATTCTTGCGCCGCCACAGGGCCGCGAGATCCTCGAACATTATGCGGACCTGCTGAGCCTCAAGAAGGGCTCTGACGAGTGGTACACCTTTTTTGACTTGGCTTCCGTCGAGACCGGCAGAATCCCGCCGGAGATCCTCGAAGACGAAGAGTTGCTCAAGAAGCTGCCGATCCTGTTCCGCACGCTTCGCGGGCAGAAAGTGCCCGATGAGCAGCTTGACGAGCTGGTCCGCAAGCTACGGAAGGTCTGATCCTGCCGGAAGACATCACTGCCCCGTACTACAGCTACGAAGATCTCAGGCGCCGCGCGGACGATTTTCTCGCCAAGTACCACGCCAGCGGAACCATTCCCATCCCGATTGAGGAGATTATCGAATTCCAGCTCGGCATGGACATTGTGCCCGTGCAGGGTCTTCACGCGCTGATCGAGACGGATGGTTTCGTCACAAGCGACTCTCGCGAAATCTATGTGGAGGAGTTCGTGTATCTGAGCCGGCCGGGACGTTACCGCTTCACCTTGGCCCACGAAGTCGGTCACGTCGTACTCCACGCCGACCTGTATCGATCTCGCCGCTTCCGCAGCGTCGACCAGTGGAGAGCTTTCGTAAACTCGATTCCGGAGAAAGAGCACAGTTGGCTCGAATACCAGGCGTATTCCTTTGCGGGCCTGGTTTTGGTTCCGGCATCTCCGTTGCGCTCCGCGGCGGAAGAATGCGTCGGCATGGTCCGATCCGAGGGGATCGATCTGTCTGAGAATTGGGATTTTGCCTGGTCTCGCATCGCTGCATTCTTGGCGAAGCGGTTTGAAGTCTCAAGCCAGGTGGTCGAGAAGCGACTCCACAAAGACGGTTTGCCGAATGACTTTCGAGATTAAGGGCACGGCGAAGACCACGTGCCGCTTGCCGCGTCTGACTGCCCAATTGGAACAAGCACTGACAAGATGCCAGTGCCTCCAGCGGGCCACATTTAAGATAGGAAAGATAGGCACCGCCGGAACGTTCAAATACTTGTTTTTCGTGTCAAGGAGTGGGCTGGGGTGTAGTTTTTCTTGAAATTGCGAATTCTGGATGCATATTGGGGTTGCAAATACCGGCCGGGCGCATATGCTAACGTATACGGTCTTTGGCAATTGGGATTCACTTTGACGTGCAGGGAACATCCCGGCCCTTTTCGTAGGGTCGTGCGGGTGCCTTGGACGAGTTCGCGCGGCTTGCGTGCGAGGACTGGCCGAGGCACTCTGCTTGAGGGCGCAACGCACATCTTGTGTTGCTCACCCCGTTCTGCGTGGCTGCACGAGCGGGGCCAAGCCGCCACATGGCATGGCCCGCTCCGCGGACACCGGGTAGTTGGCGGGTTCGCCTAGTGTGAACACGGCACCTTTGGTTCCACGATGTTCCTTCCTCCGGAGTGGAGGGCTCTTTCTTTGTCAAGGAGGGTTTTTGTATGTCAAGAGTGAATCTTGATCGATTGGTCCGTTCAGCCGTTGCATTACGCGAGTTTTGCATACGGCAGCGGGCTCCCAAGGGTGGCGCTCCCCTGGTACGGAAAGCGGAACGCCTTCTTGGAGAAGCACTTGGCGCAATCAACGCCGACGGCTTCGCCTCTCAAGAGTCAAATGAGAAACTCCTCACATCCGTGGCAGTTTTTAGCGAGTATCTCGACTTGATTCGTTAAGAGAACCAAGGAGGACGGTGATGCCGAGTCCAGGGGTCGCCACTACCCGAAAGCAACCCCCTTCGGGTGGTGATGATAGAGAGTTGTTGAAACGGCTGGGACGCGCGATTCGCGCCGTCCGAGTCACCCGGGGATTGACACAACGGGAGCTGGCCCAGCGAGTTCAGAAGAGCCAGAATTCCATCTGGCTCCTGGAGTCGGGCAAGAAAGACCCCGGTGTGTTGTTCCTTCGGCGGTTGGCGGTTGCGCTGAGCATGTCCGTCGACTTCTTCTTCGTCTGCATAGCGGACTCCCGACCCGAGTCCCCGCCTGAAAGACAAGCGGTGTTCCGGGAGGGACAAGGTTTGATGCTCGAATTGCTCGACTCCGTTAGTGGAGAAGAGGGTGAGGCAGTTGCGAAAAAAGGACGCCGGAAGAAACAGAATCCGTAACCTCGGTTTCGAGAGCGTGGACTCGTTGCGCAAGGCGCTTCGTCTGGATTGTGAGGGTCTTGAATCTGCCCTTGAATCCTGCAGCACCGGGTATCCCTACACCTGCTGGTACGAACCTAAACGTTCAGGGAACGGACAGCGGTTGATTGAGCATCCACTGGAGGATTTGAAGGAGGTCCAGAAGCGCGTTAACCGCCTCTTGCAGCGGCTCGACCTTCCGGACGTGTTCCATGGCTGTTTTTCCGGTACGTCCATCGTGACGAACGCGCTGCCGCATTGCGGGCCGTCCTGGTTTCTTACGTTCGATCTCGCGAACTACTACAAGACGATACGGCCGCACAAGGTGTATGACGGCTTGAGGGGGGTAGGCGCTTCGCCCGACGTAGCGCGCGTTTTGACTCGATTGAGCACGATTAAGGGACGTGTGCCTCAGGGCGCGCCCACTTCTCCGATGGTGGCGGCAATCGCGATGTTGAGGTTGGCATCGCGGCTACAGCAGTTGGCTGGCAAATTGGGCGCACGAGCGAGCGTCTACGGCGATAACGTGTCGCTCTCGGGGCCGCGCACGTTGGTCGGCCACAAGTGCACAATCCTGAGTATCGCGAAATCTGAAGGGTTTCGGGTACGGCCGCACAAGACGCAAACCGCCTCGCCGCAGGAAGAAAAGCTGTTGCCTGGACTTCTCGTCAGGGGCGGAAAGATAACGCTTTACGACGAGGACTTCGAACGCGTTTCTCGCGCTCTCGACGCCTGCTTGGCCTTGGGAAGCAGCGGGCTTGCGAGGAAGGTGTGTGCTCGGTTTGTTCACAAGCTGCGAGGGCTAGTGAACCACTACATCTGGATCGACCCCGAACGCATGGCGTGTAACTCAAGGAAGTTCGACAACATCACATGGCCTGAGAAACACCTACTTAGACCGTGCTGGTCACCGAGATGCCATTGCAGTCCGATGCGAGATGCTGTGTGCCACCCCGTGAGGGTTGAGGCTGGAGCAGTGCTCGCTTGAGGATTCGATGCGCGTGCGGCGCCGGTTGCCTCGCTCACTCCGCCCCAGTCACCCGCCGCCTGCCCCTCGCCTACTTCCGCAGCACCTCCACGTAAAATGCGCCGCAGAGCTCGTTGTCTTGGGCGTCGTAGAACCAGGTTTGGAGGTGGGTTTTGCCGGCGGGGAGGGGGGTGGTGAAGGTGGCGGCGTGGGCGTGGGGGGCGACGGGCCGAAAGAGGTCGACGGGGCCGATCTTGAGCCGGGCTTCGGCGACCGGGAGGGCCTTGCCTTCGGGGAAGTTGCCGCAATCATCCTCGGCGACCAGCGTGTATCCTTGCGGCGCCTCACGAAAAGGCTCGGCCGACGGAGAAATCGCCGACACCGGAAGCGGCACCACGATCGGCAAACAGGATCGCGCTTTCATTTGCTTGACCGGACCACGGAAACGTGGCCATAATGTGAGCTTGGCGTGCGGCAATTTGCCTACGAGAAGGCTTGGATCCCGGCCGAAAGGAGCCAAACGATGACTCGCCGAGCACGCGGAACTCCCCGACCGGCGGCAGTGCTGTTTCCGGCAGTCGTTCGAGCGATGTGGGGTTCGTCCGTCCTGTGGTCTGTTTTCCTTTCCGTGCTGGCTCGGGCCGAAGACCCCAATGCTGCGTTTCGCCGGCGCAACGATCTCGTCGAGCCGGGCCGGTTTATTCAGATCCCGGGTCCGAATCCCATCCTCCGACCCGGCGAGGAAGGGGCCTGGGACGACGGCGTCATCGAGGCGGCCGACGCCTTAAACGACCGCGGCACCTACTACTTCTACTACCACGCAACGGGCGCGGGGAAGGGATACCGGCTCGGCGTGGCCACGGCGCCTGATCCGCTCGGCCCTTTCCGAAAACAGGGCGACAAGCCGATCCTGGAGTTGGGCCCGAAGGGAAGCTGGGACGATCGGCACGTCGCCTGCGCCATGATCCTCAAGGAAGGGATCGACAAATACCTGATGTGGTATTCCGGACTCGGCGCCTCCGGCGAGCATCCCAAGTGGAGCATCGGACTTGCCGCGGCCCCCGATCCCCTGGGTCCTTGGACAAAACACCCCAAAAACCCGGTGCTGGAAGATTTCGGCTACGTGGGCGGCGTGGTGAAGGTGCGAGGGAAGTATTACCTCTACACGGCGTATCCGATCGGCTCCACGGGGCCCGATTACAGCCCGATGGCGCTGGCTATCGCCGATCAGCCGGCCGGACCGTGGACCCGCTGGTCGGGAAATCCGGTGCTCAAAGAGGGCGAGTGGGGAGAGTGGGACGACGGAGGTTTCTCGGAGGCCGAAGTCCTCTACTCGGGCGGCGTGTTTCACATGTTCTACGGCGGCGCCAAGCTCTTTCCCGAGCGAATCCGCAGCCGCGAGAGCATCGGATATGCCTACAGCCTGACCGGGTACGACTTCATCAAGTACGGGCGCAATCCGGTCGCCGCGCGCGAGGCCAACCCGAACGGAGCGGCCTTCTCCGAGGTGCACGCGATTTTCGAGTCGCCGTTTATCTACCTGTATCACACGCTCCGTTACCGGGAGCCGCCGAGCGCCGAGGAGCGGGAAAAGTTCCCGGGCGTTGAGCACTTGGGCGTGCAGGTTCTGGTCACGTCGACCCCGTTTCGGCTCGACATGCCGGTTCTCGGCCGGGGAGTCCTTGCCCCGAAGACGGCCACGTTGTTGGCCGATTCGCCGCCGGTCTGCCTGGCGGGCGTCGAGCGGGTTGCGTTGACGGCCGAGTGCGTCTACAGCCGGAAGACGAATTCGGGGGTTCAGGTCCACGTCCATTCGAGCTACGACGGCGTCCGCTACGACACGACCCCCTTGCACTCTCTTGTCGTCCCTCTAAAGCCCGGAGAGCTTGTCCGCAAGACCTTCGAGCTCGACACCGCGGCCCGATTCATCAAGGTGCTCGTCGAGAACCTTGACCCGGCGGAGAGCGTCGCGGATGTCAAAATCACCGCCACGCTGGGCGGCTGATCGTCGCTTCCGCCAGGATCACGGTTCCGG
>JBDRTC010000062.1:0-6049 GCA_043824335.1 Planctomycetota bacterium
TCTGCTACGGATGATGATCGAGCTTCTCTTGGACCGTTTTTGCCTTTTCGGGCCGTTTCTTCTCTTCGTACGCCCGGACGGCCCGCTGCCAGGCGTCCTTGGCCTTCTCGGGCTGGTTTAGGGCGCGATAGGCGTCGCCCAGGTGGTCGAGGATTTCGGGTTCTTCCTGGTCTTGGGCGGCGGCTTTCTCCAACTCGACCAGGGCTTCGTCGAGGCGCCCCAAGCGGTAGAGGACCCAGCCGAGGCTGTCGCGATAGGCCCCATTTTCGGGGTCTGCTTCCAGGGCCTGCCGGATCATCCGGTGCGCCCGCTGGAGCCTGACGTTCTGGTCGGCCCAGAGATAGCCCAAGTCGTTTAAGGCGCCGACGTCGTCGGGGAACTCGTCGAGCACCTCTTCGAGCCATCGCTCCGCCTGAGGGTGATCGCCGCCCAGGACGGCCAGATTGGAGAGGACCAGCCGCGACTCGCGCATCATCTGGCGGACCATCGCCGAACTGAAATCAGAGTCGAACTTCTCGACCAGTTGCCCGTAGGCCTCGGCCGCCTGCTCGTGCCGATCGTTGCGATAGAGGATCCAGGCGACGCGGCTGGCAAAGCGAGGGGAGTCGGGGCCGATTTCCGCCGCCTTGCGCGCGGCGGCGAGGGCTTCCTCGGTGCGGCCGTCCAACTCCAGTGCGCCGGAAAGGTAGTAGTATAAGGCTGAATTGTCGTCCGGGAGCAGTTTTTGGTCGATGCCCCGCTCGAAGACTTCCGCGGCCGCCGCATACTGCTCCTGGTCCAAAAGCCCCAGGCCCCAGGCGAGCAGGGTTTCGGAGGCCCGGTCGGGATCGTCCTGGAGGGAGAGGTCGAAGAACTTTTTGGCCTCCTCGAACCGTCCGGCGTCCAGGGACACCAGCGCCGCGGCCAGCCGGTGGCCGGGGCCAAACTGGTCGGGGGCCTCCTTGTGCCGTTTTCGGGCAACCTCGATCAGGGCGTCGACCAGATCGGCGTCCTCGCTGATCGGCGGGCGATCTTCCTCGCCCAGCGCGTCCGGGGTGATCCCCTTGGCGGCCGCTTCGCCGAGGACGTCCAGCAGCGGATCGGGGCGATCAGTCTGCCGATAGATCGCCACAAGGGCGCGGTAGCCGGTGACGGCGGGCGTCTTCTCGACCAACGAGCGGTAGAGCGACTCGGCCTTGTCGAGCTGTTCAGACTTGCGGTACGTCTCGGCCAGGAAGTATCCCAGGGGGGCGTTTTCACCGTCTTCGGCGCGGAGCGTTTCCAGCCGCCCGATAAGCTCGTCTCCTTTACCGAGATCCTTGAGGACCTGGGCCAGGAACTCGTAGGGCGCGACCCCTTCGCTGGCCAGATGCTCCTGGAAGTACGCCTGGAGCTTGGCCAGGGCGTCGGCGGGTTGACCGGAGCGGGCTTCGGCCCGGGCCAGGTTGTAGCCCAACAGGCCCTTGTTCGCCGCCTCGCGATGGGACTCCTCGAACGCGGCCACGGCCTCGTCGATCCGATCGCAGTTCAGGAAGGCGTTGCCCATCAGGATGTGCGTGGAGCCGGGATCTCCGACGAGCTCGCGCCGGGCGTCGTCGTCCAGGCCGAACTCCTGCGGGTTCTTCAGGGCTTCGCGCAGCAGGGCGAAGTTGTCGGCGGCCTTCTCATATTCCTCCAGCAGATACTGGATACGGCCCAACTCCAGCCTCAACGCAACGTCGCCGAGGGTTTGCCGGACGTCGCTCCGCGCGGCCAGCGCCTTTTCATACATCCGGGCGGCTTGCTCCCAGTTTCCCTTCTTGATCAGAGAGACGCCCAGCTTCATCCAATCCAAGGCGCCGAGCGCCTCGGGGCTTTTCATCTTCTTGGCGACGCGGACGGCTTCGTCCTCTCGGTCCAGTTGGATCGCTAGCCGGACCACCGCCCTGGCCACGGTCTCGGATTCCGGATCGTGCTGCAAGGCGCGTTGGTAGTGGCGCAGGGCAGGGGCGAACTCCTGTTTTCGCTCCATCGCCCGGCCGGCCGAGAAGCGGGCGAGCGCTTCGGCGCGGTCCTCGTCGGCCTCGGTCCGGCGCCGTTCGGGCGGAAGGGGCTCGGGGGCATCGTCCAGGATCAGTCCGCCGGGCGAGGGTTCTTCGTCGGCGCTGATCCCTCCGGGCGGATCGGGGGGGACCTTCGAGGGGTCGGCCAGGCCGCGGAATGCGCTGAGTGCCGCCAGCGCAAAGAGGGTCCACCCAGCCAATCGTGCCGGCGCTGGACGAGAAAAGTGCACGGCGTGTCTCCTGGAAACGGAAACGGGGGTCATCGCGGCTTTCGCCTGGAAAGCCCCGCGGAGGGCGACTTCCGGGCGCCGGCGTCGGCCTTTTTCTTGGCTCCCGATTTTCGCTTGGCGGCTGCCGGCTTCTTCTTGGAAGCGGGAGCGGACGACTCGCCGGAAGAAGGCTCGTCTTGCGGCGCAGACGCCGACTGCGGTTCGGCCGCTTCCTTGCCGGAAGCCGCCGGCTGGGACTCGGGATGCTTCCCTTGCTCCGATTTATCCTTGTCGCCGGCCGGCCTGCTCTTGCGGTCGCCTGGGGCTTTCTTTCGGGCGCGTCGTTTGGGCAGTCGCTCGGCGGCGTCGCGATTGATTTCGAGAAGGATTGCGTGCAAGGCCTCGGCGAAGGGGTCCGCGATGAAAGCGGTGCCCAGTTGGTGCACGAGGGAGCTGAATTCGAGGCCTTTGCTCTTGGCGATCGCCCGTTCCAGCCCCGGAATCGCGCCCGCCTGAACGTCCTCCTCGCTCGCCAGGTCCAGGACACGGAACGCCCCGAGCACGCCGGCGTCGACGGGGATCGCGTGGCCGCCGAGGGCCACCTGCGTGACAAAGGCCACGGAGAAGTTGGTGGTCCCGTCGATTTTCTTCAATCGCTCCACGGCCGGGCCGAGGTTCTGCTTGTGGAGGTCTTCCAGGTCGTAGGAATAGGTCGACTCGAAGGTGCTTTGCAGCACGCGCTTGACGCGGTTGGCCGCGGTCGGCGGCGCCGGCAGACAGGCCATGACCTCCGAAAGCTCCCGGATCGTCGTCACCCGAATCTCGTTCCAGTCGAAGAAGTTGGGCTCCAGCGCCGCGTAGGCTTCCTCCGCCCGGTCGTGAGGGGCGTCCTCCAGGCAGCAGGCAAACACGAGTTGCTCGAAGACGGTCCGAGCCGTGTCCGCAGTTACCACCACGTAGTGCTTCTTGAGAACCTTGTGGACCTTGTTGAACTGGGAGGTGCGGCTTGAAGATGCCATGAGACTCGCTCGGGGGCTGGAAGGACGGCTGATCTGGCAGCCCGGGGAAAAAGGCAATTTGGACGAACGAACGAACGGCCGGCTACGAAGCAGTTTCCGGGCGGTCCGGCGTGGCGTTCGGCCCGTCGGGCGGCGGGTGGCGCGCCTCGGAGGGGGCCGGCTGGTCCTGGTCCGGCTTCACCGGCTCGGCGGCGTCGGCCTCTTCGTCCGGTGCGCTAGACGTCTCCTCGCGGGGAAGCACGCGATCGAGGATTTCGGAAATCGCGATCGACTTCTTTACACCCTGGTCGAGCACGAATTCGATGCGGGGCGTGTAGCGGGTGTCGATGCGGGCGGCGCATCGCGACTGAAGGAACCCGGCCGCGCTTTGGAGTCCCCGAAGGCTGAGCTTCTGCTTGCTCTCGTCGCCCATCACCGAGACGTGCACCTTGGCGCGGCGAAGGTCGCCGGACACCTCCACGTAGGTGACCGTGACATCCTGCACGCGGGGATCGTTCAACTCGGCCAGGATGGCCATGCTGACGACTTCACGGATGGCTTCGGCCACTTTTTGGGACCGTCGGGACGGCATCGCGGTATGCGCTTCTTCAGGTGTTCACCGGGGCTGCTAAAAGGTTCGGGGGACCTCATCGATTCGGTAGGCTTCGAGAATGTCTCCCTCCTTCAGGTCGTTGAACCCGCTCAGCTTCATGCCGCACTCGAATCCTTCGCGGACCTCACGCGTGTCGTCCTTCTCGCGCCGGAGCGAATCGAGGGGATAGTCGCCGACGACGCGGCTTTCCCGGATCACGCGGATCCGCGAATCGCGTGCCACCGTGCCGGCCAGCACGCGACACCCGGCCACGGTGCCCACGCGGCCGATGTGGTAGGTGCGCTGCACCAGCGCGCGGCCCAATTCCACCTCCCGCTTCTCCGGTTTGAGCATGCCCTCCAGGGCGGCCTTCAGGTCCTCGGTGACCTGATAGATGATGTCGTAGCGGCGGATCTGCACGCCGTACTTCTCGGCCAGCGATCGGGCGCCTTCGTCCTGAACCACGTTGAACCCGAGGATGACGCCATGGGAGGCGTTGGCCAGCTCGACGTCGGCCTCGGTAATCCCGCCCACGGCGGCCTGGAGCATTTTGATCTGGACTTCGGGATGCTCCAGCTTCGTCAATTCCTTGCGGATGGCCTCGATCGAGCCGCGGACGTCGGCGCGGAGGATGAGGTTCAACGTACGCACGGCGTCTTGCTCGCCCAGGCGATCGTAGAGGTTCTCCAGCGTGACCTGGTCCGGGCCTCCGCTGAGCTCGTTTTCGCGGATCGTGGCCGCGCGGCTTGCGGCGATCTGGCGGGCCTCGGAGACTTTTTCCAGCACGTGAAAGCGGTCGCCGGCGCCGGGGGCCACGTCGAGCCCCGTAAGGTTGACCGGCATGGAGGGGCCGGCGTGCTGATGCTTCTTGCGGGGCTTGAGCGTGTCGTACATCGCCTTGACGCGGCCGTGGGCCGGTCCGCAAACGAGCACGTCGCCCACGTGAAGCGTCCCGCGATCGACCAACACTTTGACCACCACGCCGCGGCCCGGCTGCACTTCGGCTTCCAGGCAGATCCCCGAGGCGAGCCGGTCGGGATTGGCCTTGTACTCGTTGAGTTCGGCGACCGTCAACAGAGTTTCCAGAAGCTCGTCGATCCCTTCGCCCGTTGTGGCGCTGGTCCGGATCACTTCGATATCGCCGCCCCACTCGCTGGGCAGCAACTCGTTGGTGGCCAATTCCTGCAAGGCACGATCCACGTTGACGCCCGGCAGATCGATTTTGTTCAAGGCGACGACGATGGGCACGCCGGCGGCCCGGGCGTGGCTGATGGCCTCCTCGGTCTGGGGCATCACCCCGTCGTCGGCGGCCACGACCAGAACCGCGATGTCGGTGCAATTGGCCCCTCGGGCCCGCATCGCAGTGAACGCCTCGTGGCCCGGCGTGTCGACGAACGCAATCGGATGGCCGTCCCTCTCGATCCGATAAGCGCGGATGTGCTGAGTGATTCCGCCCTTTTCGCCGGAAACGACGTCGATGCCGATGATCCTGTCCAAGAGCGAGGTTTTGCCGTGGTCGACGTGTCCCAGAAAGGTGACGACCGGCGGCCGCGGGACGAGCGTCTCCGGGGCGTCTTCCCGTTCGGCGATCGAGATGAGCTTGTCTTCCAGGGCAACCTGTTCATGGAACTCGACTTCAGCCCCCAGCCCCTCGGCCAATAGGTCGGCGCTATCGCGATCGAGCGAGGCGGTGATCGTGCTCATCACCCCCAGTTCGAGGAGTTTGCCGAGCACCTGCTGCACCGGCAAGCCCAACGCCTCGGAGAAGCTGCGGACCGTGCAGGGCAAGTCGATCACCACGTTGCTCTTTCGCGGGGCCGCGGTGGAGACGGTGCCGGTCCGCCTCAGCCGCCTGGAGAGCGGGCGCGACGTCCGGGACGAATCGTCCTCGCCGCCGCCTCGCCGTCGCTTCGCCGTCGCGGTCCGTTTGCGTTTCAATTGCCGCTGCTCGCGCCCTCCGAGCGTTGCGGCGCCCGTGGCGTCGTCGGCCGCCTTGGCCGGCGCTCGGACGCTCCGCCGGCCACGCTCCTTGGCCGTTGACGCCGAGGTGGAAGGTTCCGCCGCTTTGTCCTGCTTGGAGGGTTGCCGAGACGGGGTCTTCTTCGTGGTCGCCTTGCGCTTCGCCTCATGCTTGCGCAGATGCTCAGAGAGAGGCTTGCTGCCCGCCTTCGAGGCGCGGATTGCATCGGCGGGAAGCTTAATGTCGGGCTTTTGCGGGGCAGGTTCCTG
>JBDRTC010000063.1:0-4399 GCA_043824335.1 Planctomycetota bacterium
CCTGCTACGACTGCATCGACAGCGGTTTCTACAGCTCGGTGATGATCGACGCTTCGCACAAGAATTTCAAAGAGAATGTCGAGATTACCAAGCGGGTCGTCGACCGGGCGCACAAGAAGGGCGTGGTGGTCGAGGCCGAACTGGGGCAATTGGGCGGGGTGGAGGAAGACGTTGTCGGCAGCGTCCGGCTGACCAAGCCGGCGGAGGCGGTCGACTTCGTCGAGCAAACCGGTTGTGATTCGCTGGCCGTGGCCATCGGCACCTCGCACGGCGCCTACAAGTTCTCCGGGTCCCAAGCCCTCCGGCTCGATGTCCTCGAAGAGATCCAGGCGGCGGTACGGCCCAACTTCCCCCTGGTGATGCACGGCTCCAGCAGCGTGCCCAGGCAGTGGGTGAACCGCATCCAGGCCGCCGGGGGCGAACTTCGCCATCACAACGCGGAAGGGAAGGTGGAGCTTCCCTCCGGTGTCGATGAGGGGCAATACAAGCCGGCATCCAAGCTCGGTATCTGCAAGATTAACATCGACACCGACGGCCGCCTGGTCTGGTGCGCCATCCACCGCGAATCATTCCACCTTAACCCGGCGGATTTCGACCTTCGCACGCCCGGCAAGCCTTTCATGGCCGCGTACGCCCGTTACATCACCCACAAGAGCCGGATGCTGGGGTCCGCCGGACAGTTGGAATCGGTCCGCAAGTCGCTGGGAAAAGGTAGCTAGACACCCGACGGCCGGTCCGCTGGTGACGATAGCTGTGAAGGAGCGTACCCGTGGAGATTGACGTCTGTCGGCATTCCCTGGCACATGTTCTGGCCGCCGCGGTGAAGAGGCTGGTTCCGGCCGTTCAACTGGGGATCGGGCCGGCCATCGACACGGGTTTCTACTACGACTTCCTGCTCCCCGACGCCCAGGGGATCACCGCCGAGCTTCTGCCGAAGATCGAGGAGCAAATGCGGGCGATCCTCGGCCAGGACGCGGCATTCGAGCGCAGGGAAGTCTCCTGCGAGGAAGCCAAGAAGCTCTTCGGCGCCGACCGGGAGCCGTTCAAGTTCGAGCTGATCGAGGAATTGGAGGCCAAAGGCGCCTCCGAGGTTTCTCTCTACGAAACGGGCGACTTTGTCGATCTGTGCGCCGGGCCTCACGTCGAGTCGGCCGGACACTTGAGGAATCTGGGTTTCACTCTCGACCGGGTGTCGGGCGCCTACTGGCGAGGGAGCGAATCGCGTCCCATGATGCAGCGGGTCTACGGGCTTGCCTTCCCGAACAAGAAGGAGCTGAAGGCCTACGTCGCGGCCCGCGAAGATGCGATGAAGCGCGACCATCGCCGCGTCGGCGCCGAGCTTGAGTTGTTCGCCACGTCGGAGGAAGTCGGCAAGGGCTTGCCGCTCCTCTTGCCCAAAGGGGCCACGTTGCGGCGGATTCTCGAGCGGTTTGTCGTAGACGAGGAGTTGGCCCGCGGATACAGCCACGTCTACACACCGGTCCTCGGCCGCAAGACGCTCTACGAGACTTCGGGACACTGGGAGCATTACCACGAGAGCATGTATCCGCCGATCGACGTCGCCGGCGAGGAGTTCGTCCTTCGCCCGATGACCTGCCCGCACCACTTCATGGTCTACAAGCACCGTCCCCGCTCCTATCGCGATCTGCCCATGCGCCTGGCCGAGATCTCCCCGCAATTCCGCAGAGAGCAGTCGGGCGAGTTGAGCGGGCTCATTCGGATCATGATGTTCCACCTGGCCGACGCCCACATTATCTGCACTCCCGAACAGCTCGCCGATGAATTCTTCAGCGTGATCGACCTGGTCGATTACATCATGACCTGCCTCGGGATCAAGGAGAGCATCTCCTTTCGGGCGTCGTTGCGAGACGACGATGCGGAGAAGTTCGTCGACAATCCCCATTTCTGGGAGATGTCGGAGAAGATGCTGCTGGACATCGTGAAAAAGGCAGGACTGAACTACGAGGTCGGCAAGGGCGAAGCGGCCTTCTACGGGCCCAAGCTCGACGTGCAGATGCGAAACGTGCTGGGCAAGGAGGAGACGCTCTTCACGATCCAAATCGATTTCGCCCTGCCCGAGCGGTTCGACATGCTCTTCACCGACAAGGACGGCACCCAAAAGCGGCCCGTGGTCATCCATCGCGCCTCGATTGGGTGCCTGGAGCGGACCATGGCGTTCCTGATCGAGTACTACGCCGGGGCCTTCCCCTGCTGGCTCGCGCCGGTCCAGGTGCGGCTGATGACCATCACCGACGACCAGGTCGCGTTCGCGCGCGAGACCCTCTCTACTCTGCTTCGGGCCGGTATCCGATGCGAGCTCGACGGGCGCAACGAAACCATCGGCAAGAAGGTCCGCGAGGGGCGGCTGCAAAGAATCCCCTACCTGGCCACCATCGGGGCGAAAGAGGTGGCCGAAGGGGCGCTGATGGTCCGCAACCGCGATACGGGCAAGCAAAGCCTCGTCCCCATCGACCGCTTTCTGGAGAACGTCCGGCGGGAAGACGTCGAGTTCCGCCTCGCGCTGGCCGCCGAATCGCCCGAGGAACCCGCCCTCGCTTGACCAATTTCCGGCCCCGGCAGCTTGAAATGCACCCTCCCGTCGGCTAGGGTTACTGGTGTGCTCTGAAGGGTCCGGGCTGTTCATGGGCCGCCGTCGTGCGTCGTAGCACAGGCATCTTGCCTGTGTTGCGCAGCCACAGGCTGGAAGCCTGTGCTACGGCTTCTGTGAATAATCCGGGGAGAACATTCTGTTATCACTCCAACGGCTTCGAGAAACCAAGGAGTCTGCCGATGAATCGCCGTACGAACCGTCGTCGTTTTCTTAAGAACACCGCTTGGGCCGGGATCGGCATCTGGGCGGCCGGCACGGCGAGAACGTCCCTCGGACGCTCGCCCAATGAGAAGCTCAACATCGGGGTGATCGGGGCGAGCGGACGCGGCGGGGCGAACACCGCCTCGGTCGCGACCGAGAACATCGTCGCGCTGGGCGACGTCGACTCGAAACGCCTTGCCGAGGCCGCCGCAAAACATCCCCAGGCCACGAAGTACGCCGACTGGCGCAAGCTCCTGGACCAGAAGGACCTCGACGCCGTCGTGGTCAGCACGACCGACCACACGCACGCCCTGGCCTGCGTCTGGGCGATGAACCGCGGGCTGAGCGTCTACTGCGAGAAACCGCTGGCACATTCCTGCCACGAAGCCCGGGTGATGCAGGAAACGTACCTCAAGAACAAGGACAAGCTGGCCACGCAGATGGGCACCCAGATCCACGCGACGGACAATTACCGCCGGCTGGTCGAACTGGTCCAGTCGGGGGCGATCGGGCCGGTTCGCGAAGTCCACGTCTGGTGTGGCCGCGTCGGGCTGGCCGACGGCGAGCGCCCCACCGAAGCCCCCCCGGTGCCCGAAAACCTCAACTGGGACCTCTGGCTCGGTCCGGCCCCCTTTCGGCCCTACCATCCCCGTTACCTCCCCGGCTGCATGACCTGGGAGCAATGGTGGGATTTCGGCAACGGCTGCCTCGGCGACATGGGAAGCCACCTGATCGACCTGCCGTTCTGGGCGCTAGCGCTCCGCGATCCCCTGACGGTCGAGGCCCAAGGGGCGCAGCTTCGCGCCGAGACCTATCCCGAGTGGCTCACCGTCCAATGGGAGCACCCGGCCCGCGGCGACATGCCTCCGGTCAAGCTCTTCTGGTACGACGGCATTCAGCGGCCCAAGCTCGAGGTCCCCGGCCACGACATCGCCGCTTGGGGCAAAGGGATCGTGTTTGTCGGCGACGACGGCATCTTGCTGGGCGATTACGGCAAGAAGATCCTCGTGCCCGAGGAAAAGTTCAAGGACTTCAAGCCGGCCGATCCGTGGATCGAGCCCTCGCGCGGCCATCACCAGGAATGGATCCACGGGGCCAAGACCGGCGCGCCGACCCTGTGCAATTTCGACTACTCGGGCAAGCTGGTCGAAAACAACCTCTTGGGCACGGTGGCGTTCCGCGTGGGCAAGAAGCTCACCTGGGACCCGAAGGCGATGAAGGCCACGAATTGCCCCGAGGCCGACCCGTACATCCGACCCGAATACCGCGAAGGCTGGACGCTGGATGGATGACGGCCATGCCGATTGAAGTTTGCAAGCACTACAAGTTCGGCCAGGCTTTGTCGGCAACCTCGTTCACTCGTGACTACCAGGGTGGCATGCCCTCGCGAAGCGTGGGCATGTGGGGCGGAAACATGGCGACGCAAGCGACGCCATGCCACCCGGGGACAGGGGCCACCCGGGGACAGGGGCCACCCGGGGACTGGGGCTTCCGACACAGCCGGTTCACCACACCCCGGGCAGGAGCCGGTGGCGGACGCGCTGGGCGTAGGCCGGGTAGCCTTCGAGCTCGTCGTGCAAGAAGCGG
>JBDRTC010000064.1:0-3441 GCA_043824335.1 Planctomycetota bacterium
CGACGTGAAGAAGGCCTGCGCGAACTGCCACATGGATCAGCTCGCTCATCTCATGGAAGGAGCACACGCGCAAGCGGGCGAGAAGGACGAAGCGGGGCGAGCGACGCCGCTGGACTGCGGCGAGTGCCACGGCGGCGACACGCATCTGATTTATCCGGCCGGGGACAGCCGGTCGCCGCTATTCCCCGCCAAGCGGGCCCGGACCTGCGCCAACTGTCACAGAGATCAACTGACCGCCCTGCGAAAAAGCGTTCACGCCAAGGCGGGCGAGAGGGATGAGCTGGGCCGCGGGACGCCGATGGTCTGCGGATCGTGCCACGGCGAGAACCCGCACCTTCTCTATCCGGCCCGCGACCCCCGGTCGCCGATGTTTGCCGACAAGCAGGTCCAGACGTGCGGCCATTGTCACGAAGAGGACCTCAATACTTACGCTACCACCGTCCACGGAAACGGGCTTTTTGAATCGGGATTGATGGTCACGGCCGTCTGCTCAAGTTGCCACGGCGCCCATGGGATCTACTACGCGGCCGACGTGCGATCCACGCTCCACCCAACCAACGTGGCGACAACGTGCGGGAAGTGTCACCGATTCATCGAAGAACGGCTCGAAAAGAGCGTACACGGACAGGGGAACGGGCCGGGCGGGCCGGCGGAGCGGGCCGCGCCGGGCGGCAAAACGAAGCGAAAGCCGAGCTGCACCGACTGCCACCAGGGACACCACATGCTGCGCCCCGGTTCGGTCCCCTTCGAGCAGGAGCTTTCCAGCCTTTGCGGCAACTGCCACCCGGATCTCTCCAGCCGTTACGCAATGAGCCTGCACGGCGAGCTGACCCAATTGGGCCACGAGCCGGCGGCCAAGTGCGCCGACTGCCACGGCGCGCATGACATCCTTCCCGTCAACGACCCGAGGTCCCCGCTGGCCGCCGGCGAGAACCGGCTTGCCACGTGCCGGCAATGTCACCTTTATGCGGTCCGCAACTTCAGCGATTTCGACCCGCACGCCAACCACAAAGATGAGGAGAACTACCCGGGGCTGCACTTCGCTTACGCCGGGCTGGACACGCTGTTCTCTCTCTTCCTTGCCTTCTTCCTCGTCCACGGGTTTCTCTGGTTCTTGCGGTCGTTCATCGACACGCTCAAACGGGGGCGCCACAAGACGCTTGTCACCGCGCAGTTCGCCTTGGTCCGCTTCGAAACATTCGACCGGCTGCTCTATCTCATTCTGATCGTCTCGTTCCTGGGGCTGACGCTGACGAGCATACCGCTGAAGTACAGCAGCCAGTCCTGGGCCCAATCCCTCGCCCGCGGCTTGGGCGGCTTCAGCTCCACCAGCGTCTGGCACCACTTCTTCGCCGTGCTGGCGATCTTCGGTTGCGGGGCGCATCTGGCGTGGGGGATCGGGAGAATCGCCAGTCTCCGGCAGCTGAACGTTGCGTGGAAGCGCATTCTGTTCGGGCCCGATTCGCCCGTGCCCAACGTGAGGGACGCCAAGGACCTGTTCGGCATGGGGTGGTGGTTCTTTGGGCTGGGTCGCAAGCCGGGCTTCGAGCGTTGGACCTATTGGGAGAAGTTCGACTATTGGGCCGTGTACCTGGCCGCGATCGTCATCGGGACCTCCGGGCTGATCCTGTGGTTTGGCAACGTTGTCACTCTCGTGCTTCCGGGCGCGACGTTGAACGTGGCCAAGGTGATCCACTCGGAGGTGGCCATTTTCGCGGCCAGCCTGCTGTTCATCTTTCACTTCTTTCATACCCATTTCCGCCCCGAAAAGTTCCCCATGGACCTGTCGGCTTTGACCGGTTTGGTCAGCGAAGAACACCTTCGGAAGGCTCGCCCGGAATACATCGAACGGCTCGATCGGGAGGGCAAGCTGGAGGGAATCCGCAGGAAGGCGCCTTCCAGCAAGCGACTCCGAATCATCCGGTTGGTGGGGCTGTTGGCCTTCTTGGCGGGGTGTGGCCTGCTGGCGGTGGTCCTCTTTGCGAACCTGGGGAAATGAGAATATGAGTGAGTCGGTCAACGCAAGGATTTGGCGGAAGCTCCGGTGGTTCCTGTTGCGCGCGGCGGCGTTGGCGGGCGCCTTCGTGCTTTTGGTGGCCCTGATGACGGCCTGCGCCGGTTGGTACACCTCGCGGCCCGAGTTCTGCCGCTCGTGCCACATCATGGAGCCGTACTACGTTTCCTGGGTGGAGTCGAGCCACAGCCACGTCTCCTGCATCAAGTGCCATTTTCCGCCGGGCGTGGGGGAAAAGGTGCGGGGGAAGATGCTCGGCTTGGTGCAGCTCGCCAAGTACGCCACGGCGAGCGAGGGGCCCCGCCCCGCCGCCGAGATCCCCGATGCGAGCTGTCTCCGCTCGGGCTGTCATGAAACGCGGCTCTTGGCCGGCAGGGTCGAGTTTCTCGGGGTCTCCTTCGACCATCGCCCCCACTTGGAGAACCCTCGGCGAGGAAAAGAGCTGCGGTGCACCAGTTGCCACAGCCAGATCGTCCAGGGCAAGCACATGACGGTGACCACCTCCACCTGTTTCCTGTGCCACTTCAAGGATGGGCATTTCAACGAGGGACTGGGCGCCTGCACCCGCTGTCACCAGATTCCCGAAGAGTCCTTCGATCTCGGAGGAGGGGTCACGTTCAACCACGATTTGGCGTACGAGAGGGGCGTCGATTGCACCAACTGCCACGGGGACCTGATCCGCGGCAACGGCGAGGTCCCTCACGAGCGCTGCGGGGTCTGCCACAACCGGGAGGACGACCTGAAACGGATCGACGACCACGAATTCTTGCACCAAATGCACGTGACGGATCACAAGATCGACTGCCTCGAATGTCACCTGGAGATTCAGCATTCGCTCGATGATGACACGATTCGGAACGCCGCTTCCGATTGCACGTCGTGTCACCCGGACCATCACCGCGAGCAAGTGAACATGCTGCAAGGGCGGGGCGGCAAGACGATCCCCGACGACGCCGGCGGCATGCAGGTCGTGCGGATCGCTTGCCCCTCCTGCCATCAGGTGAAGGAGATTTCGTCCACGGGCACCGTGCTCTGGAAGGCCTCGATCGAGAAGTGCACCGAGTGCCATGACGACGACGCCACCGCGAAGCTCCAGGCGGATTACGAAACGTTGGGAGCGTCGCTGTCGGCAGTCGAATCCGACGCCGCCCGCGTGCGCGCGGCCCTGGAGTCGGCCGGACTGCTCGACGACCGGTTGTCGGCCATCGCGGCCCAATTGGATCAGTGCCAGGACGACCTGGATTTCCTGCGCGTGGGAAACGGCATCCACAATATCCACTACGCGCGCACGCTCACCCGCGGCGTGGTCGAGCGACTGTCGTCGCTCTGCCGCGAGCTCGATATCGACGAGCCGAAGACAACGCTGAAAGAAGGGGTGAGGGGTGAGGGGTGAGGGGTGAGGGAGCGCCGGAAAAGGCGGAACTACC
>JBDRTC010000065.1:0-3424 GCA_043824335.1 Planctomycetota bacterium
TACACTGCGCGATGGCGGTGGTCCCGGGTGGGGCCGTCGCGGCGGCCCCCCGCGGGGCCCCCGGGGGGGGGGAGGGGGGGGGTGGGATGCCAGCTTCCGGCCAGCGGGCCTTCCTGGACCTGGGTTGTTTCCAGCAGCGGACGCATTCGGCCGTTCCACGCGGTCCAGTGGTCGCCCTGCATCTGGAACATCACCTGGGTGGCATAGTACCAGTAGTAGGCGTCGCGGAGCGATGCCTCGCGGGCGCTTAACTCGGGGAGGTTCGCCTTGAGGTAGTCGGCGCCGGCGATCAAGGCCGGGTGGTCGCGATTCCAGCCGAGGTACATGCGCATCAAGAGCCCTTCGGCGGTCATCGCGCGGTTGGGAACGATCCCGCGGCGTTGTTGGCCCGGGTCGTCGGCCGCGTAGGGGTTGTACATGTAGCGCGAGCCGCCGTCGGCCTGGGCCAGGTCGAGCCAGCGGCCGACCTTCTGCATCCGGTCGGCGGGCACGTTCAGGCCGGCCATCTGGGCACTCTTCATCGCCATCAACTGCCAGCCGGAAACCGACGTGTCGGATTCCTTTCGCCACGTGGTTTCGCCGTCCTTCTTCGTGTAGCGCCAGCCGCCTTGGGTTGGGTGCTGCGCGTCGAGGATGAACCGGATCGCGCGGCCGGCCGGTTCGCGGAGCTGGGGATCGCGGGTCATGCCGTACGCTTCGCATAGTGCGATTGCGCCGATTCCGTGGCCGTAGATTCGGGCGGCCCGGTCGGAATCGGTGGGGAGCGTGAAGAGTTGCCCGTTGGGTTGCTGGTTGGCCACGAGCCGGTCGATCGCCTTGCGGACGACCGTGCGGTGCTTGTTGTCCATGTGGGTGTAGCCGGCCCCGAGGAACGAGAGCAGCGCCAGGCCGGTCGCCGCGGTGTCGCCCCGCATCTGGCCGGCAGCGGCGGGAGTTTCGTTCCCGGGGGGATCGGCTTCGGAAAATTGGTCGAGGCTCCAGTGGCCGTCGGGGAACTGGTGCCGGGCGAGGAAGTCGAGCCCCATTTCCACGGCCCGCTCGCTCCCTTCGGTCGACCCGTGCCGCCGCGCCGCCTCGGAGCGGCGATCGGGTTCCCGCTGCTGGAAGGCTTCGGTGGGCATCTCCCGGACCCGCCCGTCGATCGCCGGCCGGCCGACGGTCCGCCTGGCCAAGGTGGTCCCGGCATGGGCAAAAACGATCTCGCCTTCCGGACGGGCGGCCCGACCGGGCATTCCGGCCACGGGCACGGGGTCAGGGCTATACCCGCCCGGGGTAGCGGCCAAAGCGATCCGGACCGGCAGCCCGCCCGCCTGCCGGTTCGGGTCCTCGATGTCGGCGGCGGCCACATGCCCGGTCCCTCCGCCACCCGCCTCTCGGTTCGGGTCGGCGGATTCCATCGGCCGCGGCGTCGTGTTTGGATCGATCGCCAGCCGGCTGGGCTGGCTCCCGTCGTTCATCGATTCTCCGCCTGCGCCGGGGATGGAAATGTCTTCCACGGGAATCACGGCCGAAGGCAGCTTGGGTCCGGTGCTGGACTTCACCAACGTGGCACTGCTGATCGGGCTCTCGCCCACACGGCCCGACTCCTCCTGCGAAGCGGTCGCTCGGCGAGCGATGGCCGCGGGCAACCGGGGGCCGGAATCAGTCAACGACTCGGGGGCGCCAACGCGGGGCTGCGTTGCGAGGCCGCCCGGCAGCCCGAGGACTTGCTGCTCCTGTCCGCTCGGCTGGGCCTCGAGTACCGGTCCGGTGGCCACGCCGCCTTGCGGCGGACCGGCGGCGACGTGGGGAACTTCAACCGTTGTGTCGCTGGAGACCGCCCGGCCGAATCTCCGGGCGGGCATTGGGCTCCCGCCTCCCGCTTGGGCGGAAGGCAACGCGGCCTGGCCGGGAACGCGGGCAAGCCGCGCCTCGGGGGCGACGCCGCTCATCCCCGTTGGATGGGCCGGCCCGGAACCGGCCAGCGACGTGCGAAGAGGCGTTGGGAGTCCCACGCTTCCGGCCCATCCGACGGGCGTCGCCCGTGCCTCGGGCGACGGCACCTCGGGCCCACCTCCGCCGTCCGCGGCCGCCTCGACGGGAACCTGAGCGAGTTGGAGAGGCAAGGTCGTTGGGATCGGCAACCCGGTGGTTGCCCGGGCGATCCGTTTCCGGTACTCGTTGGGGTCGATCGAGGGCTGGCGGCTTCCCGCGGCGCGAGGCTGTCCGACCCGCGCCGGCACGCGCGACGACCCCATGGCAAACTCGGCGGCCCCGGCAGCGGCCGTGGTGGGGCCGCTCAGGGCCAGATTGTCCGATCGCTGGACCGGCGCGGCCGCGGAAATAATCTCGACGCTGCTGGGCACGCCACCGCCCTCGGTTGGAGGGGCCGTTACGTCCTCGACGGTCATGGTTGCCGAGGGAAGCTCGAATCCGCTGTCGGCCCGGGCGATTGTGGTCGGCGTGGTAGGCGGCGGGTCAAGCTCGGGCAGTTGCTGCTCGGAAGCGAGACGCTCTGGGGCCTTGCTCGACGGGAGCGGCGTTACGATCTCCATCGGCAGCAGTGACGGATCGTGGACCTCTCGAACGAGCTGCGGGGCATCGGCCTGTCGCTCGGCCGGGGCCGTTTTGGAATCGATCTCGATGGGTGGGGGCGGATCGATCGGATTGGCCTCTGGGATCTCGGGCAGGGCGACCTCCTCTTCCGGCGTCGGCCGGTGACTGGACGCCTGGCGGCTGATCTGCTCGGCCGTTTCCTCCTCGCGCCCCGGCGGGGTCAGCTCCGCCCGACGAAGTTCCGCCGGATCAGGATCTTCGGGCGGTGATTCGGGCTCGAGGGTTTTGGGCCGCTCGACGGCCGCCTCCTGCTCGGTGGGGTGCCGCTCGATCGGCTCGAGGCCGAGGCCGTCGGGCACGTCGGTCTCGACGGGCCGCTCGAAGCTCTCGACGGTCTCGGGCCGGTCGGGGTAGTGGAACTGGTAGTCGGGCACGGTGATCCGCTCGGGCGTGTAGGCGGCCTCGAACGCTTCGGCCGACTCGGCGGCCGTTGCCATCGCCAGGTACTGGCCGTGCAGATAGACCGCCAGCCCAAGGTGGACCAAGAGGCTGAACAAGACACAAAGCTGCACGCGGCGGACCGTCGCGCCGTTGAGCCAGGTGACGGCCCAAAGGAGCACGCCGATCAAGAGCGTCACGATGCCCAGGTGGATGTAGCTGTTCTCAAAGAACCCGGTCTCGGCGGAATTAAAATTCCCCTGGGCGCAGATCACCCCCACGAGAAACCCGGCCAGGATCAGGATCACCAGATTGACGGGCCAAAGCCGCTCGTCGAACCCGGTCGCCTTCAGGGGCGGGGCTTCTTGAGTTTCTTGGGTGGAGTTTGTGTCCATGATGGGTCCACGGTCCTTCGCAGCTCGTTGAAACAGGGTGCCACTGCCGGCTTGCC
>JBDRTC010000066.1:0-13019 GCA_043824335.1 Planctomycetota bacterium
CCAATTGGAACAACCACGCCGCGCATTCAGAAGCGTATCAAGGCAGATAACGGACGTAGAGGGGGTTGCACGCGCTACGGCTATCCGGCCCGTCGCACTGGCCTTCGATGCAATAGTCGCCGATCTTGTTTGCTCCCGCCGATGGGCATTACTGTGCGGGCCGGTTGGCCAGCAAGCGAATCGCTCCATCGAATTCTTCTTTCCGTATTGCCCAACGGACGTTGGCGAGGAGCGTGTAAAGCATGATCGTCGCCCCTATGAAGATATGGCTTTCGCTCACAGGTTCGTTCACTACCTGACCTCCCAATTCAAGGTCGCGTCGCCAGGCAGGGATGCTGGTTCCCGTTTGCGGGTCAACGTACCTCGCCATTTGTTCTACGCTCGTGAGCCACTCCCGCAATTTGTGCATGTACGGCTGCACTTCTGAGCTTACGAATGTTATCTTGAAGTCCTTGTGAGCGAACGCATTCCGAACTTTGCGAACTTGTTCAATCGCCGTGTACGTTTCTTCGCTGATAAAGCCGAATGCTCGGAGCGCTTGAATCCGAACGCCAAACGTGCCAAGAGCCGCATTGGCCCCTCCATTCTTCTCGGAACCAAGCAACCTGTTCTGGAGTCTTGGCGTGGTCTTTTCCTCCGTGAACTTCGCGGCCAGGCATCCCCTCATCGCTTTATCAAGAAATGCCGTGGCAATTAGCACTTGGCCTCGTTCGCTTTCGCCCAACAGGGCATCTATCAATGGCTCGCCCTTCTCGTTCACAAAGGAACACGACGGCGCGGCGTCCTTTGCGTTGATCCCCGAAGCCGTTTGTCCACGCGGGAATGGAAGAAAGGCTTTGTCCATGATTCGTCCCTCTTGTCAATCAACGGACCTTGCGAACAAATAAGCCCCTATTCTACCACTTCATGTCCGAGGCGACATGGCAGTTGCAGGAATCTGCCTGCCTCCCCTCCCACGTCGCGCCAGATGCCCACTGACGGCCGCGCACTTAGGGCATGGTGTCTTTCGACGTGCCTCTTGCCAGAATCGACGCCAAGGGCCTTTGGCAACGGCGGGCTTGATATGTGGCAGTGGGGCAGACCATCGCCGACGCTCTCTATCCCAGCGTGGCCCTGCCGGCCGCAAAGACGGCGCGATCGCGCAAGTCCTCGTATTCCGTGCGCCAACAAGTGCGCATTTCAGTGCGCCTAAATGAAAAACCCTCGAATTCACGGGGAATTCGAGGGTTTTTGTGACCCCGACGGGATTTGAACCCGTGTTGCAGGCTTGAAAGGCCTGTGTCCTAACCAGGCTAGACGACGGGGCCTGCGGCTTCTGTGAGACGAACCCAAAACCCCCATATATACTCCCCGCTCGGAGAACCCGTCAAGGGGAGCCGCGAGAATCACCGCGAACACGCAGCGCGCGGAGAATGTCGCCAAAGCGCGGCAATCGAGAACAGAGAGCGGGCGGGGGAGGACGTGCCCGAAGACGAGAAGAGGGCCGGAGCGCAGCCTACGCGTCGTCGGAGGTCTTGGCGGGGTCGGCCTTGCCGGCTTCTTTGCCGCCGCCCGCGGCTTCGTTGCGGTGGATCGCGTCGAAGACCTCGCGGCGGTGGACCGGCACCTCTTTGGGAGCCTCAATCCCGAGACGAACCTTGTCTCCGCGGATCTCCACCACGACGATCGTAATGTCATCGTTGATGACAATACTCTCGTTCTTTTTTCGGGATAGCACCAACATCCTACGTTCCTTCGCCCTTTTGCCAAGCCTACCGTAGGGCAAGCCAGGAAGTGAGCCCTGCGCGGGGAGTCCACACAGCGACTCTCATTATCTCAACATACCCTCCCAGATGGGTTGCGTCAAGGAAAGTTGGGCCAACAAAGGGAAATTCCTTCCCGAGGTTCTTCCCGTTTTGGCGCAGAATTCGTTTGTTCGCAAATGACTACCTGGTTGGAAAATGCTGCCAGCCGAGGCACTGACCGGGAAGACACTTCGCAAATGGTTTTAGAGAAGAGACTTATGAATCTAGATGTGACCCATCGCTGATACGGTTCATGGAGGACAACACACACACACACACAGACGAATCCCCCCCAAGAGAACTGCTCTGTCTCCGGGGATTTGACAAGAGAGACGCGGTTCAAAGACTCTACGAATCATCGGCCTGATGGGTTCGTGTACCGCCCACAGTCTGACTCCGACTCCGACGCTGCAACCGGGGATGATGGCGCTCCCCAATGTTAAGCGTGGTGGCTTCCCCGGATGGGCAGGCCCCGCAAGGAGGGTTTACGATCTTGGCGGCAAGCGGCTCGTTGAGCAAACGCCATGAGAGCTTGGCGAAAAAGCGATTTGGAAAATCGTGCTTGTGGAGTGGCCGTGTCCCCGCAATAATTCATCTGGCCGCGTCGTGGGGCGTCCTCTTGTTAATCTGGGAAAGAAAATGGCGTCTTGGTTTTATCGTCTTTTCGGTCCGCTGGCAGGGTGGTTCCGCAACATCAAGACCGCCGTGGTTACCGTGGCGGAGGCCTTGTGGGTTACCCTCCGGTCTTGGGTAAGGACATACGACCGCGAGCGGAAGACCTTCACCGAGCATTTCGAGTATCCGGAACTGCCGGTCCCCGTGGCCGACCGCTATCGCGGCTTCCATCGTTACGATCTGACGAGCTGCATCGCCTGTGGACGTTGCGCGACGGACTGTCCGGTCGACTGTATTTACGTCGGAAGAGAGCGGGTGGAGGGGCGTAAGGGCTTCCGAATCACCGGGTTTACCATCGACTACACGAAGTGTTTGTTGTGTGGGTTGTGCACCGAATCGTGCCCGGGCAAGTGCCTCTACATGGGCTCGACGCACGATCTGAGCTGCTACAGCCGCGACGGGTGCATCGTCGATTTCTCCCGGCTGCCGCTGGAGCTTGCCTGGGGGCGAAAAACGCTCAATCCAACTGCGGTGGCTCACTCGAAGCTTATCACGCAGCCCGTCGACAAGGGGCCCAATCAGTAACGCCGCCGATTGAGAGGAACCAAGTGTCCGGACAAAAATTCAAGCCCCGCAAAGGCTTCACGGTTCAGGAGGCGAATGCCACGTTGCCGCTGGTGGAAGCGATCGTCAGGGACCTGACGGAGCTGGCGCGCGAGGTGATCCAACGGCGGGAGCGGCTCTCCGGTTTGCCGGTCAGGGAAACGCGGGAGACGCACGACCCGTATCGGGAGGAGTTGGCGCAGATCGAAGAGTTGCTCGATAAGGATAACCGGCGGCTGCGGGAGTACGTCGAAGAATTGCTCGAACTGGGCGTGGAGCCGAGAAGCGTGACCGAAGGGCTGGTCGATTTCCCGGCGGTGATCGACGGGCGGTCCGTCTACCTCTGTTGGAGGCTGGGTGAGGCGGAAGTGGGCCATTGGCACGAGCGGGACGCTTCCTTTCACCACCGCCAACCCTTGGCGGCCGCCGGTGTGGCCGGCAGCGGCCAGCCCTGCGGTGAGAACGGTTCGATGCTGCCGTAGGCCGTCGTCTGCCCGCTACAAAGGGGCGGCCGATAAATAACTGCCCGATTTCCAGTTGGTGCGGCAGTTGCACTGCCGCACCTCGCCTGGGCAGCAGTGCAACTGCTGCCCCAACGGAGCGCCGGTCTTTTCGTCGGCGTCCCTCGATCTCTCCCGTCCGGAAGAAGCTCGTTCCCACCCTTGTTTCTCGGAGAGGACCCGCGAGGCGGCCGGCGTCAACCGGATCTAAGCAATTGTGCTACAACGCCTTACGCCCAGGGAGACGCGAGCAGCGCCGGGTAATCGGTGATAAAGCGGGGCGTCGCCGAGTGGGGCTGACGTGAAAGCCAGTTGCAATTGGGCCGGCTTTGCCTACAATGGTCACCCTTTGGCAGGCTTTTTCCGCTCGAAGGCTACGGCACCACGCCAAATGACTCCCACCGTGATCTCGATTGCCGCCTACCTGGCCCTGTTCGCCACGGTTGGGTTTCTGTTTGTTTTCGCGGCGCTTTTACTCGGCAGGTTTCTCCGGGCCCAGGTGCCGACCCCGGAGAAGGGAGAAACCTACGAGTGTGGCGAACCGGCCGTCGGCTCCAGCTACGTGCAGTTCGATCTGCGATTCTACGTGGTGGCCCTCTTGTTCATCATCTTCGACGTAGAGGTGGCCTTCTTCTTCCCCTGGGCGACCGTGTTCGGCAAGGCGACCCAGTTGGTCGATCTCAACCAGCGCATCGAGGTGGCCGAAAGGGCCGAAGCAAAGGCCCAGACGGCCGAAGCAAAGGCCCAGACGGCCAAAGCGAAGGCGGAATGGGTGGGCGCGGCGGCCGGGAAATATGGCGAACTGGGGCTCGACTATCCGCAACTCCACTCCGACGTCGGGAAACACGCCTTGCAAAATCAAGCCGGCGCCCGCTGGCTGGCATTGGCGGCAGCCCTCGACGTGGCCGTCTTCTTCGCCGTTTTGTTGGTGGGGTTTGCCTACGTCTGGAAGCGAGGCGATTTGGAGTGGGTCCGCCCGGCGAGTTGCCGACAGTTCAGGTCAGCCGGGCCCCTCGAAAGCCATCCGCCGGCCGTGACAACGCAGTAGGGTGAGACACGATGGATATCCCGGCCATACTGGAAAAGCTCCAACAGCGATTCAGCGCCGAGATCGTCGGAAGCGATCTGGAGGCCGTCGACCCTTGGGTCGAGGTGGCCGCCGATGCGCTCCCGGAGGTCTGTGGGTACCTGCGCGACGAGCCGGATCTCCGATTCAACATGCTCCACTGCATCAGCGGGGTCGACTATTTCGAGCCGGACCCGAAGAAGGCAGAGAAGGTCGACTGGGAGCCCCACTGCGAACTGGTGTATCACCTCTCCAGCCTAATCCACCGGCACCGCCTGGTGCTGAAGGTGTCGCTCCCGCGATGGAAAGACGGCGTCGAGGGCCAACTGCCCGAGGCCCCCAGCGTGAGCCACCTTTGGAGCACGGCCAACTGGCACGAGCGCGAAGTGTTCGATCTTTCGGGGATCCATTTTACGGGCCACCCGAAGCTGGAGCGAATCCTCTGCCCCGAGGATTGGCAGGGACACCCGCTGCGCAAGGACTACCAAATGCCGACCGAGTACCACGGGATCAGGGTGAAGTAGGCCGATGTCGATCGAACGCATGGATCCCGAGCAGGTCGAATTCGACGTCCGCACGGACGAGCTGCTGGTGAACATGGGCCCGCAGCACCCCAGCACGCACGGCGTGTTGCGGCTGATTCTGCGGACCGACGGCGAGATCATCGTCGAAGCCGTGCCGTACATCGGCTATCTGCACCGATCGGCGGAAAAGATCGGCGAGAGCGTGTCCGCCCGACAGTGGATCCCTTACACCGATCGCATGGACTACCTGGCCGCGATGAACATGAATCTCGGCTGGGCCCTGGCGGTCGAGAAACTCTTGGGGCTGGAAGTGCCGGAGAAGGCCAAGCACTTGCGGGTGATGGTCTGCGAGTTGAACCGGATCGCCAGCCACTTGGTGGCGGCGGGCACCTATGGGCTCGACCTGGGAAGCTTCACTCCGTTCTTGTACACGTTTCGTGAGCGGGAGAAGATCCTCGACCTGTTCGAGATGCTATGCGGGGCCCGGCTCACGTACAGCTACATCACCATCGGCGGCACAACGGCCGATCTGCCCGAGGGGTGGCTTCAGAAGTGCGAAGCGTTTCTCGACCAGTTCGAGCCGGTGATCGACGAGTTGCACGCCGTTTTGACCAGCAACGCGATCTTCATCCGCCGCACGGCCGCCATCGGGGTCCTTCCGCCAGAGCAGGCGATCGACTACGGCTGCACGGGCCCGGTGCTACGGGGAAGCGGCGTGAATTGGGACCTCCGGCGCGACGGCGAGCCCCGCTGCACGGAGATGTACGACGGCTACCAGTTCGAGGTGATCGCGGAGACTGACGGCCAGTATCCGAAAGACCACCCCTATCCGCCCGTTCCGCCCGAGGCGGTGCTGGGCGACTGCTGGCACCGGTTCTACGTGCGAATGCTCGAGGTGGTCCAGTCGATGGATATCATCCGCCAGGGGATGGACCGCTACCGCCGGGCGAGCGGATCGCACGGCGAGCCGGTCAAGCTGAAAGAAAAGCTTCCCAAGGGCATGGCTTACCTGGAAACCGAGGCCCCAAAAGGCCAAATGGGCTTTATGGTCATCGGCGATGGCTCCGCAATCCCTTGGCGGGTCAGGGCCCGAAGCAGTTGCTTCTCGAATTTGTCGGTCACCTCCGAGCTATGCCGCGGGTGCCTGGTCGCCGACATCCCGGCGATCGTCGGCTCGCTGGACATCGTGCTCGGCGAGATTGACCGGTGAACAAAGGGGGCGAGGAGTGAGGGATAGGAAGACCTGCACGTGGCAGTGAACGTCATAGAGCTTTTGGACAGATATTTGCCAACCTGGCTGGCGTACGGCACCGTTGCGCTTGTCCAGTGCGGGGTGCTGCTGGTGGTCGTCTTGATCGCCGCCGCGGGGTTCACCTGGATGGAGCGGAAGGTGTCGGGCCGTATCCAGGACCGGCTCGGGCCCAGCCGGGTCGGGGGGCGATTCGGATGGCTCCAGTCGCCGGCCGACGGGCTGAAGCTCCTTTGCAAGGAGGACCTGGTCCCCGCAGCGGCCGACGCCGTGCTCTTCCGGCTGGCGCCCTACATCAGCTTCTGCGCCACCTTCTGCATCTTTTTGGCACTACCCTTTGCCGACGGCTGGGTGGCCCAGCACCTGAACGTGGCCGTCTTCTTCCTCCTCGCCGGCGCCGGGCTGGAGGTTTTCGGGGTCATCCTGGGCGGGTATTCCTCGGGCTCGAAGTGGTCGCTTTTCGGGTCGATTAGGGAGGCCGTTCAGGTCGTCAGCTATGAAATCCCCCTGGCCCTCTGCGCGGTGGTGCCGGTGATGATCGCCGGAACCATGGACCTGGTGGCGATCGGCAACATGCAGGCCGGCTTCTTCACCAACTGGTTCATTTTCCACGACCCGTTCACTTTCATCGCCTTTTGCGTTTACTTCACCTGCGCGGTGGCCAGCGTCAACCGGGCGCCGTTCGATCTGGTCGAGGCGGAAAGCGAGCTGGTGGCCGGATTCCTCACCGAGTACTCGGGCTTCCGCTGGAGCGTGTTCTTCATGGCCGAGTACGCGTCGATGGTGGTCGTCAGCGGGCTGGCCGCGATCTTGTTCTTCGGCGGCTGGAACGGGCCCGTGCCGGTCTTCTGGCTCTTGCGGCTCGTGGAGCATACGCACGCAATGCCCGACCCGAACTCGCTGTTGGGTATCGTTGGGAACCTGCTCGGGGCGTGCAACTTTGCCTTCAAGTGCTTCCTCGGCGTGACCTTCATGATGTGGCTCCGCTGGACACTCCCCCGGTTGCGAATCGACCAGGTGCTCACCACCTGCTTGAAATACTGCATCCCCCTGGCCGCCGCCACGTTCCTCGGCGCGATGCTCTGGACGCTCGCGCTGCCCGGTGGGCTGGGCCTCCGATCGCAGCCGTTGGGAGCCGTGCCGGAAGGGTCGTATGCGGAGAGTCGAGAGTCGAGAGTTGAGAGTCTAGAGCCGGAAGTGGAGAGTGGAGAGTCAAGAGTGGAGAGTGGAGGGTCAAGAGTGGAGAGTCGAGAGTGGAATCAACTCTCGACTCTCGACTCTCGACTCTCGACTTCCCAAGGAGGAGAGTGAACGTGGACGCGATCAACTGGCACTCGTTCTTCTTTCTCCTGTTCGCCCTGGTGGCCTGCGTGTTCGCCGTGGCGGTGGTCGTGTCCGCGAACATCGTGCGTATGGCCTTTTACCTGGTAGTTTCCTTGGGCGGCGTGGCCGGGTTGTTCTTCCTGGCCGGGGCCGACTTCGTGGCGGCGGTGCAGATGATGATCTACGTGGGCGGCACCATGGTGCTGTTGGCCTTCGGCGTGATGCTCACCGCCCAGGGGCCCTTTGTGACCATGAGGATCCCCCGCGGCCAGTCGATCCTGGCGGTGATCCTCGGGTGTTCGCTCCTGGCCGTGCTCGTCTGGGCCGCTTTGAGCTTCGGCGTCGGCACTCCGAACGACCGGGGCACGGCGTCGGTCGAGTTCCGGCCCACCGCCACCCGGCTTGGCATCGGCCTGCTCGGTATCCGCGTGGATCAGCAAGACCAGCCGGACGAAACGCTCCGCAAGGGCATGTCGGGCTACTTACTGGCATTCGAGATCGTTTCCGTCCACCTGCTGGTGGTCCTCATCGGCGCGGCCTACCTGGCCCGGGCGAGAAGGCGGGTTGCGGGCCGAGGGTCGCCGGAGGAACCGGAATTGAAAATTGAAAACTGACAACTGCCTACTGCCTACTAACGATGAACCTACTAACCCAACCCGTCGGCCTGCCGCACTACCTCATCGTCGGGGCGATCCTGTTCGTCTGCGGCGTCTTGTGCATGGTCACGAAGCGGAACGTGATCGGCGTGCTGTTGGGAATCGAGCTGGTGCTCAACGGGGCGAACATCAATTTCGTGGCGTTCGGGAGTGAGTACCTCACGGCCGGGCGCCCGGGCGGGATCGGCCTGGACGGCCAGTTTCTGGCCCTGTTCGTCATTGTGCTGGCGGCGGCTGAAGCGGCCGTGGCCTTGGCGATCGCGCTGAACTATTATAACAACTTTGCCACGATCGACGTCGACAAGGGCGACGAGTTGAAGGGCTGATGGAATTCTTCGAACTGGACAAAGTGCCGCTCTTGTTGCTGATCGCCTGGCTGGCGCCGCTGGCCTCGTTCGCGATGATCCTCTTGATTGGTCCGCGGATGGGGAAGGCGGGCCACTCGGCCGGCTACGTGGCCACGGGAGCGATTCTCCTTGGGTTCGTTCTCTCGCTCTCGGCCCTGGTGATCTGGGTCGGGCACCACCCGGTCGCCGCGGCACACCACGGCGAGGCGGAACACGGCGGAGAGACCGAGCATCTCGCCGAAACAGAACACGGCGGCCAGGCGGACGAGCATGGCGCGACGGAACTCGCCGCCGCGGATCACGTCGACCCCCTGGTGGGCGACTGGTACACGCTGGGCGAGTTCGGTTCCCTGAAGATCACCGTCGGCTACTACATCGACGCCTTGACGATCCTCATGTTCGTGATGGTCACGCTGGTGGCCGGCTGCATCCACATCTACTCGTTCGGCTACATGCACGAGGAGTTGGAGGAGGTCACGGACCCGCTGGTCACGCTTTCCGACGGCCAGCTCTTGAAACGCGCCGGGCGGTTCCATCGGTTTTACCAGTATTTCTCCCTCTTTTCGTTCAGCATGTTCGGGCTGGTCATCGCCGGCAACGTGGCCATGGTGTTCGTCTTTTGGGAGCTGGTGGGGATTTGCTCCTACCTGTTGATCGGCTTCTACCACGAGCGCAAGAGCGCCTCCACGGCGGCGAACAAGGCGTTCATCGTCAACCGGGTGGGCGACTTCGGCATGCTCATCGGGATGATGGCCTTGTGGTCGGGTTTGGGAACGTTTGCCTTTGACGAAATCTTCGACCAAGTCCGTCCGCTTAGGAGTGAGCACGCTTTAACCGAAGGAAACAACTCGCTGGTGGTCCCCGACGGGATGGTCCGCCTGGCCGCCCGCGATGAAATCGAACAAATCTACCGCACCGCCCCCGACGCCGCCACGGCCCAAACACTGGTTGCGGCGAGTATGCCGACCTGGCGGGCGCAGAACTACGGCTATTGGCTCCTGGTGATCGCCGGGCTGGGCATCTTTTGCGGCTGCGTGGGCAAAAGCGCCCAATTTCCGCTGCACGTGTGGCTTCCCGACGCAATGGAAGGCCCCACGCCCGTCAGCGCCCTGATCCACGCGGCCACGATGGTCGCCGCCGGGGTGTACCTGGTGGGCCGGTTCTATCCCGTGTTCACGCCGGAAGTGCTGTTGGTGATCGCGTGCGTCGGGTGCATCACGCTGTTTCTGGCCGCCACGATCGCCATCACGGCGACCGACATCAAGCGGGTGTTGGCCTACTCGACCGTGAGCCAGTTGGGCTACATGATGTTCGCCCTGGGGCTCGGGGGCTGGGTGGCAGGGCTCTTCCACCTGCTTACGCACGCGTTCTTCAAGTCGCTTTTGTTCCTCTGCTCGGGCTCGGTGATCCACGCCTGTCACACGAACGAGATGCCGGAGATGGGTGGGCTGCGCAAGAAGATGCCCTGGACCGCCGGCACGATGCTCGTCGGCTGCCTTGCGATCTCGGGGGCGGGCGTGCCCTTGTTGATCGGGCTGAGCGGCTTCCACTCGAAGGACTCGATCCTCGCCCAGGCGTTTTCGTTCGCCACGGTCAACCAATCGAGTGCGTGGGTGTTTTTCACGGTGGCTTCACTGGGGGCGACGATCACGGCCTTCTACATGTTCCGGCTCTGGTACATGACCTTTGCCGGCCCGCCCCGCGACGAGCACGTCTACGCGCACGCCCACGAGTCGCCCAAGGTGATGTACGTGCCGCTGGTGGTGCTGGCGTTTTTTGCGGTCGTGGTGGGATGGCAGATCCCGTTTACCGGGTTGGGGGTGCCGACGCTCTTGGAGCAAGCCCGGCCTTTGGGGACCGCAGAGGGTGGCTCGGGCGGACTGTTCATGTCGACGCTGGAAATGCCGGCGGAGCACCTTTCGCACGAGGCGGGCGTCCACGTGCCGGTTTCGCTGATCGCGTTTTCCGTGGCGCTTGCCGGATTCGTCATAGCCACGCTCTATTACGGAACGCGGAAGTTTGACCCCGAGGCCGTTCGCCGAAGGCTGGCCCCGGTCCATCGGTTCTTGTTGAACAAGTGGTGGTTCGACGAGCTATATCACGCCCTGTTCGTCCGCCCGGCACATTGGATTGCGCGAGCCGTCGCCGGCATCGACCGCCACGGGATCGACTGGCTGGCCGACAGCTTTGCCCGATGGACGCGGGAGCTTGCCCAGTTGGATGATTGGATCGACCGTCTGTTCGTCGACCGTTTGATCGACCTGACGGCCGCGTGGACGTACCGGTTCGGCCTCGGTCTGCGATCGCTACAGACGGGCAACCTGCGCCAATACGTGATGCTGCTCGTGGTGGGCACGGTGGCGCTGTTCGCACTGGTGAGCATTTACTGGAGATTCACGGCCGGCTATTGAGAGATTTGTGATATGGACTCTTCCTTCATGTTTTTGAGCCTGATCATCTTCCTGCCGAGTGCCGGGGCGCTGGCCGTCTCGTTTGTGCCCAAGGAGCGGGAAGAGTTCGCCAAGCTGCTTTCGTTTTACGTCACGGTGGCCGTTTTCCTATTGACCGTGCTGATGATCCTCCCGGGGGACTGGAATCCGCTGCCGGTGCGTTTCGCGGCGAATACGGCCGAGATGCAGCACGCGTCGAGCACGCGGTGGATCGCGTCGTTCAACATTTTCTATAGCCTGGGCGTCGACGGCATCAGCTTCCCGCTGGTTTTGCTGACCTCCTTCCTGAGCATGCTGGCGATGTGGGCGAGCTGGCCGATCACCAAGCACGTCAAGGCGTACTGCATCCTCTTTCTGCTCCTGGAAACCGGCATGCTGGGCGTGTTCATGGCCCTGGACTTCTTCCTCTTCTACGTCTTCTGGGAGGTGATGCTCCTGCCGATGTACTTTTTGATCGGCGTCTGGGGCGGGCCGCGACGCGAATACGCCGCCATCAAGTTCTTCCTCTTCACGCTGGTCGGCAGCGTGCTGATCCTGGTGGCGATGCTGATGCTCTACTTCAACAGCGACGTGAACCGGCTCGCCCAGTCGGGCTGGAAAGCGCCGGCGGGAGTCGAGATCGCCAACACCCGGTCGGTCCACACGTTTAATTTCATGGCCCTTTCGGGAATGGGCCAGATGGAAGACTCGCCTTTCGACTTCGACGACCACGGCCAGCAGAAGCTCCTTTGGGGCAAGTCGATCCAGTGGTGGGCGTTTTTGCTCCTGTTGATCGGGTTTTTGATCAAGGTGCCGGCCGTGCCGGTGCACACGTGGCTGCCCGACGCCCACGTGGAGGCCCCCACGCCGATCTCCATGATCCTGGCGGGAATCCTGCTGAAGATGGGCGGGTACGGGATCATCCGCATCTGCTACCCGATCTGTCCCGACGCAGCCTACGAGCTGGCATGGTTCGTCTGCACGATCGGCACGGTGAGCATGGTCTACGGGGGGTTTGCCGCCTTGGCCCAGAAGGACTTCAAGCGGCTGGTGGCCTATAGCTCGGTGAGTCACATGGGGTACGTCGTGCTGGGCCTGGGGGTTTGGAGCATCACGGCCGGCAACCTCTTCGCCACCGACTACTGGAAGATGGGAATGAACGGGGCCATGTTCCAGATGATCGCCCACGGGCTGAGCTCGGCCGGAATGTTCTTCCTGGTCGGCGTGCTGTACGACCGTGTGCACCATCGCGATCTGGACCAGTTCGGCGGCCTCTTTGCCAGGATGCCGATTTATAGCGGGCTGTCCTTCGGGATCTTTTTTGCCGCGTTGGGGCTTCCCGGGCTGTGCGGCTTCATCGGGGAAGTGTTTGTGGTGCTTTCGGTATGGAACTACTCGACGGGGCTGGCCGTGGTGGCGGCGTCGGTGGTGATCCTCACGGCCGGGTACATCCTCTGGACGCTCCAGCGGGTCTACCTGGGACCGGAGTACCGGGGCCCCCACGGCGACGCGCTGCGGCCGATGACCCAGCGGGAGATCGCCATCGCCGTGCCCCTTCTGGTGCTGGCCATTGTGTTCGGCGTTTATCCCAAGGCGGTGTTCAACTACATGAGCCCGACGGTGAACCAGACCGTCAGCGATCTGGGCACGTGGATGCGCGAGGTGAAGCAGCCGCGGCTCGATCGGACGGCCGCCGGGCCTCAGGGACAGGAACCGACCGGGTGGCACTGGCGTGTCGCCAGTGTTGAACGAGACAACACGGGCAAGATGCCCGTGCCACCCCATAACGACGCCGGTGACCGGGCGCCGAATGCCCGCCCGACGACTGAGACTCCCAAGCGCATCGCCCCAACGGCTTTCACCCGCATCGAGGAAGACGAAGACCCGTGAGCGTTGGCCAACTGACGGAAAGCCTGTTCGATA
>JBDRTC010000067.1:0-4277 GCA_043824335.1 Planctomycetota bacterium
ATCCTTCGGCCATGATCCACCTCCTTGTGAACAAAATGCCTTTGGTGGATCATGGCCTTTTTCGTAAACTTTGTCAGGAGCAATTGCCCTCCCCAAAATCCGTGACGGTCAGAAAAACGCAAGAGGTTTCCACGATGACCATTCGATACCGGATGATGCGGCCAACATTGTTCGCCGGGCTCGTGCTGATTGCCGGGCTGGGCTTTGCCGGAGAGACACCGGCGCCGCGCTCGGCGTTCCGTTTTCCGGCCACCGGCATCGCGGTCGACGACGAGGCAATCCTGCTGGCCATCGACGATGTCTCCCTGCCGTTGAAGCGAAACGTCTCTTATTACCTCTCCAAGCCCAAGGTGAGAAAAGAGCCGGTGCTGGCCCCCAGCCGGGACAATCCCAAAGCGCCCGATCACCTGGCGGCCCATTTCTACGGGACGGTGCTCCATGACGAAGGCCGGTTCCGGATGTGGTACTACCCGGTGTCTTTCGGCAAGGATTTCACCGAGCTGACGCAGGGGCCCGTCTGCTACGCCGAAAGCGACGACGGCATCCGCTGGAGCAAACCGAACCTCGGCCAGGTCGAGTTCAAGGGGAGCAGAGAGAACAACGGGATCAAGCTGCCGGAAAAGGTGATCGAGGGGGTCCACGTGATCAAGGACGTGGAGGACCCCGATCCGTCGCGGCGCTACAAGATGGTCTACAATCCGCACAACGGACGCACGTTCACGATCCAGACGGCTACCAGCCCGGACGGAATTCATTGGACCACGCCCCCGGCCTATCCCAAGGACCAGTTCCTCGAACAGTCCGGGTTCTTCAAGCACAACGGCCTGTACCTGGTCCACGGCCAGGCGCTCGAGGCGGGCGAAGGCGGCGGGGCGAGGGGCCGGCAGGGCTACGCCTGGGTCTCGACCGATTTCGATCATTGGCTGGCCGCCACCGCCGAGGCGTTCGCACTGCCCGAGCCGGCCGAAGCAGCCGAGCGGGGCACGACCAGCCCTTACGATCAGGTCCATCTCGGCGTGGCCGGCACGAGCCTGGGCAACGTGGTGGTGGGGCTTTACGGCCTCTGGCACAATTTTCCCGGCGACCGGAGCCGCAACGTGCCCGCAAGCTGGTTCGGGCACGAAAAAACCTCCTGCGACCTGGGTCTGGTGGTGAGCAACGACGGCATCCACTTCCGCGAGCCGGTCAAAGGGCACGTCTACATCTCGCGGGGCGACTCGCCGGTGACCTCGGTCGAAGGCAAGACGTATCCCACGATCCTCATTCAGTCGAGCCACGCGGTGAACGTGGGCGACGAAACCCGAATCTACCACGGCCGCTGGCGGAACGCCGTCTATGGCCGGGACTATTGGGGGGAAGTGGCATTGGCCACCTTGCCGCGCGACCGCTGGGGCGCGTTGGGGCTTTCGCCCAATCGACCGGATGGCGAGGTGTGGTCGACGGTGGTTGAGCTGCCAAAAGCCGGCTGCCGGATCGAACTGAACGCCGACGCGGCCGATTCCATGCGTGTGGAAATCGCCGACGAGCAGTTCCGGCCCCTTGCCGAGTTTTCCGGGGCCAAGAGCGGAACCACGGACACCGCCGGGGGCTTCGAGTGCCCCGTGAAATGGCCGGGCGGGAATCTCGCATCGCTCGGCGGCAGGAAGGTCCGGCTGCGGATCCATCTCGAACGAAAGGAGGCGACGGAGCCCCGCCTCTACGCCGTTTACCTCAAGGTTGAAACGCCGGAGTGAATTCGGGCCTCAGGAGAGAAACCGATGCACGTTCCCGCCTGCTCCCGCCTCTGTTTGTCGGCGATGGTGCTGCTGGGGGTCTCGTTCGCGGCCAGCGCGTGGGTCGGTGAAGCGGGCGCCCAGGCTGCCAGGACGGTCGGGGTGTTCAAGACCGAATCGGGCGTGACGTTCGGAATTTGGGGTGATCCATCCAACTCGCCCGCCCCGACTCTCTTTGTCCTGGCTAGCACAATTCAGGAAACGCTCGGCCAGGCATATTTCCGGCAGTCGGGAAACGTGCTGGCCGAGCAGGGTTATCTTTTGGTGTCGCTGGATCTCCCCTGCCACGGCCAGGAAACGAGGGCGGATGAGCCCCAGGGCCTCGAGGGCTGGCGGGCGCGCTCGGAGCGGAACGAGGATTTCGTCGCCGAAACCAGCGCTCGCCTAACGCAGGTCCTCGACCACCTCATTGCCGCCGGCTACACGGACGGGAAAAAGGTGGCCGCCTGCGGCACGTCGCGCGGCGGGTTTCTGGCCCTGCACTTCGCCGCCTCCGACCCCCGCGTGCGGTGCGTTGCGGCGTTCGCCCCGGTGACCGACCTGGGCGTGCTCCGCGAGTTTCAGGGCGTGGCGCAACTTCCGCTGGTCCGCTCGGCGGCCCTCAGTAATCAGGCCGAAAAGCTGGCCGGGCGGGCCATTTGGCTGGTGATCGGCGATCAGGATGAGCGGGTGGGAACGGACCACACCATCGCGCTGGCCCGCCGGGTCACGGCCGCTTCGATCAAAGAGCGGCTCCCCAGCCGGATCGAGCTTCACGTGATGCCCGAGCCGCGCGGTCACACCACCCCGTCGGGCGCCGCCGAGCAAGCGGCCGCCTGGATCAACCGGCAGCTCGAATCTCCGCCGGAATGAATGCAAGCGGTCTTTCCATCAGTTACAGGCAACAATCCAAGGTCAACCCTGAAAGGGTTGTACAACACGGCGTTCATTGTGGAACCCCTTCAGGGTTCGCGCCATTCGATCGATTTGTTACCCAGGGTGGCGCGGCTGCGCCGCTGACCCTGGGCTAGGTTGTCCAACCGCTTCGCGGTTACTGTGGAACGGCAGAATCGTACCCAATTCGCACGGGCAGAGCCGGTACCTCCGTATCGAGTTGGTTACGACGCACACGAGAAAAGGAGCACTGTCATGCCCGCAAAACGTTGGCTTGTGATGGTTCTGGTCTGTCTGGCGGTTTTCGAGAAGTGTTGCGCGGACGCACAAGAAACGCCCTCTCTGGCCCACGTCGTGGACTCGCTTCGGAGTGGCGAAACGGCGGTTCGCGTGGTCTGCTTCGGCGACAGCATCACCGGGGTCTACTATCACACCGGCGGCCGCCGGGCCTGGTGCGACATGCTGGGGATCGCCCTGGGGAAGATTTACCCCAAGGCCCAAATCGAGATGATCAACGCGGGCATCAGCGGCCACACCACCACGCTGGGGCTCGCCCGGATGGAGAAGGACGTAATCGCCCACAAGCCCCAGCTCGTGGTGGTGATGTTCGGCATGAACGACGTCGTCGGCACGGAACCGAAGGTGTTCGAGGATAATCTCCGGACGATCGTCGCCCGGGCTCGGGCCGGCGGCGCGGCCGTGGTGTTGTGTACGCCGAATTCCGTCTACCCGAACCCGACCCGGCCGATGGACCGGCTGGCCCGGTTCGCCCAGGTCGTTCGCGACGTGGCCGCCGACCTCTCCGTGCCCCTGGCCGACTGTGTTACCGCGTACGAGGAGGTCCGGCGTGAAGACGTGACCCGGTGGCGCCTGTTGATGAGCGAGACGATCCACCCGGGCATGAACGGCCACAAGCTGTTTGCCGAGGTGATTGCCCAAAAAATATCGGGCCGGCGCGTGTCGCTGGCCGACGAACCGCCGCCGGCCGACGCCCTTTCGTTTACGCTTGCGCGCCTGGCCGAGAAGCAACCGCTGGAGGTCGTGGCCATGCCTCCGTTCGATGAGATCGTGCCCGACGCACTCCGCGGCCTCTTTCCCGAGGCGAAGATCAACGTCACCCCCTGGCCCGTCGAGGGGCAGTCGCTCACGGCGATCGAGGAGTGGGCCCGGGGAATCCGCGCAAAGCGTCCGCACCTGGTCGTCGTGGCCGTGCCCGCCGACCGGACGGCCGAAGACGAAGAGACCTTCATCCGCCTCTACAGTTGGGTGCTCAACTGGAGCGTCGATTTCGGGCTGGCCCGGTGGGACCTGATGCCGATCCTCCCCTCCGTCGCCGGGCCGCTGGCGGACGACGAGAGCCAGCGCGAGGAGCTGGTCCGGCGGATCATCATGAGCATGGACACCCGCTGGGTCCAGCGCCCGCCCGGCGACGCCCGCCCGGCGGCCGAGATCGTGTCGGACTGGATCAACCAGCAGGCGTCCGCGGCGCTGAAGATCGTGGCCTTCGGCGATTCAATCACGGCCTTCCGCAACACGATCCAGAAGGTCTACTCCCAGCGCTTGGCCGAAGTGCTCCCCGCCCAGGGGATCTCCGCGTGGGTGGTCAACTCGGGCGTCGGCGGACACACGCCC
>JBDRTC010000068.1:0-3896 GCA_043824335.1 Planctomycetota bacterium
AAGGATCAGGACCTCGTACTTCTCGCCAGCCTGCTGCAATGCCGCGGCATGCTTCCTTGCGTCCCGGCGTCCGGCGGGGTCTCCGTCCAGGGCGATGACCCATGTGACGCCCTTGCCCTTGTTCGTCTCGATCAACTTGGCTGGGTAGTTGACGCACGACAGGCAGGCCGCGGCCTTGATGTCGATGTGCGCCAGGGCGATGGCGTGGAAGCATCCCTCGACCAGAAAGCAACGGTCGCCATCCTGAAGCTCGAAGTTCGGCGGCGTCCAGGCCATGCCCCGGTAGCTGCCCTGAAAATGCGCCTTGCGTCCGTCCTTGGGGCGGATGTCTATGAACCGCTCCCAGTAAACGCCCGCTTCCCTGTCCAGATAGAAGCGTACCGTGGGCGCGAAGTCGTTGCTCCTGGGGAACTGATGCGCCCCCTGCTCGTACCAGCCACGGATCTTGGACAGGTCGAACCCTCTATCCATGCCGAGGTAGGCGGAGGCGGTCGCATTGCGATCCTGCTCCGTGGGCGGGTCTCGTTTGGAAAACTCGGCACACAGATCCGGCAGCAGCTCCCTGGTCGACGATGACCAGCCGCACTTGTTCAGCCTGCCGCATTGCACGACCCAGGGGTGGTCTGTCCCTACGAACAACTCCCGCTTGCCGCAGCTCGGGCACACGCCCTTGCGCAGGAATCCGCCCTCGCGCTTGAATTCATATGTCGTGTCGTTCAGCAGCACGCGGACAACGTCCTCGGCCCCGATGTCCTGGCGGAAGCTAGTCATTCACCAGCTCCTCCAGTCCCTCCACGAAGTCTTGTAGGTCGAAGTCGATGCTGTCCTTCTCCGCGATTCGCACCTCCACCTCCAGGGCGATCCGCATGGAGCGGGTTACCTCTTGGGCAGTTGCGGCGACTTCGTAGGTGTGCCCGCATGGCAGTCCCCCGCCCGGCATCGGGATTCCCGCGAAAAGCCTGTTGCATTTGGTGCATGCCCAAAGGGTCTGGGTGAGTTCCTGCATGTCACATCCTTGCTGCTGACATTGTGAAGATCGGGTCGCCAATGGAGCCAAATTCGGCGGTCGCCAAGTCCTCGCTCTCCGCGGCCCCGAGGATCTCGTTGGCGTAGCGCTTGGCGAGGTTGTTCAGGAGAATGACTCTGCGCACTTGGCCGGGGCCGGGGTGCGGGGCGGATACGTGCTGGGTGGACACGAACAGATGCAGCTGTGAGAGGAGGGGGAATGCGGCGTCTCCCCGAAACCGCGCCTGGATCTCTACGAGTTCCAGGCATGTCTTGTGGGAGGCAAGCCCCTCTTTGATGAGTCGTGCTAGGGTCCGTTGTCGTGCTGTGCGTATTGCGGCTCTGCTCGTCATGAGGCCTCCTACTTCTTGGACAGTTCGCGCTCGAGTACCCGCAGGTCGCCTACCAGCTCCATGCCCGCAGTGAGGACGTCCTTCACTTCGTTGATGATCTCACGCAGCTCGTGCGCTTCAAGCTGGCCGTCCGCTATGGCCTCCTGCCCTTTGCGCCCGACGTCGCCGACCTCTGCAAAGAGCTCGCCGATTTTCCAGACCAGATTCTCGCAGTCCAGATTGCGCACGTCCTGGGGCAGCCCGTAGGTCATGGCTTTTGCCTGCAGCCACTGGACGACCAGGGTGTTGCCGACGACATGGCAAAATTTGGGGATGTCCTCGAAGGAGGGGAAGTAGCGATCCGTGGAGAATATCCGGCGCGTGTGCGAATCGCTCCAGCCCATCTCCCTGGCGACTGCGGGCAACTCCTTTGACGACTTCATGATGGCGACCTTGAATGCGTCCACAGCGTCCATCCCGGCCAGGGCTTGGGTGTCCAGCTTGGTTTCCATGGTGTTCTCCTCCGTGGTTTCAGCACATAGGTGGCGATGGCCACACCCGGGTGCTAGGTTGTGGTATCGCTTGCGAACAGATCCGGCCGCAGGTCCTCCAGAGGGATCTGCAGTTTTGCGTGATAGCGCGCGGCTGCCGCCTCGGGCACTAATGTGGCCTTGCAGTGCCTCCAGACGGTAGCCCGGTCGAACCCGACCAAGCGCGAAAGTTCCGCGTAGCCAAAGCCATTTGACTCCCGATAGAGCTCAAGTGCGTTTTTCATGGGTGGAGTGTTGTCATAGTACAACGCAAAGGTCAACGACAAAAACTGCGCCATATTAACATTGGAGGATATATGGCCGAAATCATGGATAGCTATAAAATCAATGAACGCGCTTGGGGACTCATCCTTTCCAGAATCAACGAGCGATTGAAGGCCGGTGCAACCCAGTCGTCAATTGCTCGAATGCTTGGCTGCGACAGGGCCACAGTCAATCGGTGGATTCAGGACAGAAGGGGTGGCGAGCGAACCACTTTCCGAGACATGATCAGGTATTTAGATCGGCTGCGCATCCCGCTTCGCGAAGTGTTTTTGTCGGATGATGGGGAACTCCCACCGCCCTCTCCTGACCGGGCCCCGACCGATCTGGACAAGGCTATTGCCTCAACCTTGGTGGTAGTGGCCAAGGCTGTGGGCAAAGGCACAGCGGACATTGCGCGAGAGCTTGAAATACTGAATTTACCCGACATCAAAGCGATGATGCGCGGAAAAGCCTCAATGCGTGCCAGCGACTTCTCTAAGATTTGCCGTGCCGTGGGAGTTGACCCTGGCGTTATCCTGAAGCGAGCGGAGACCCTGCGCGGGGAAGAATGATTCTGCCTTGGTGGAAAGCGAACGTTTAGTTGACGCATAGCGTTGCGACGTGGCAACGTTCAGCCCTTCATAAAACGAGGGCTGATCAATGGACCGTTGGATCAAAATGGGCAGGGCCTGCGCGCTGGCAGATGTCCACCGCGACACTATGCGGAAGTGGTGTCGCGATGGGTATGTGGTGGCTCGAAAGGTCCAGGCCGGGAGCCGCCACGATTGGCGGATTCTGGAGAGCTCGCTGCCTGTTTTTTCTGATGGTCTGGAAAGCAAGGCCCTGGTCCTCATGAAAAAGGCGGGCCTATGACGGACATCATGGGCATCAGCAAAAAGCCGCTCAAGGTCGCCGGGAAGGCCAGCTACTACTACAAGCTCGACGGGCGTCGGCTGTCGCTAAGTACGACCAACTATTCCGAGGCTTGCCGACTGCTCCGGTCCATAAAGGACGCATATCTCAAGGGCAAGATACAGCGGATCACAGGTGAGAACGACAAGAACCTGGGCCAGTTCGCTGACGAGTTCGAGGCGTGGGCCATCGAGACACAGCCGGTCAAAACCTTCAAGGCCAACCGGCTGGCCATGCGCAAGGTCATCGACATCGAGGGCCGCACCAAGCGCCTGGATATGCTCACCCTGAAAACCATGGACGAGCTGAAGCGGACGCACCGCCACCTGAAGCCGTCAAGCATCAACAACTACGTGCGCCACGCGAAGGCGGTGATGAACAAGGCCGTCGAGTGGGGCTACCTGAAGGCCAATCCCTTCAAGGGAGCCAAGCTCTTGCCCCAGGCCAAGCGCGTGGGCTTCATCGAGCCGAAAGAGATATCCGAGTTCATCCGGTCCATTGAGGATGTCGGGCTGCGCCGCTTTGTCGTCGCCTGCCTGGCCACCGGCCGTCGCCGGTCGGAGCTGGTCGCCTTGCGGTGGGAAGATATCATGTGGGACCGGCGCGAGTATTTCATCGCCAAGGAGAAGCGGCACCTCTGCAAGACGTACCCGATGAGCGCCTCGTTCCTGGCCGTGCTCAAGTCCATGCCGAGGGGCAAGGGCCGGATCTTCAACCGCTACGCCCACGCCGACACCTACACCCACGAGGTCAAGCGCGCCCTGGAGCGCGGCGGCTTCGGCCACCTTTCCCTGCACGATCTTCGGCACTCCTTCTCCGTGGCCATGCTGGAATCCGGCGGAGGGATGAAGGC
>JBDRTC010000069.1:0-7622 GCA_043824335.1 Planctomycetota bacterium
GCTATCAGAGGTCTCGTGACTTCGGCCAACGGAAGTTGTAACCCTGATTTGAACCAGGCCGCCGAATCGCCCAAGGGGGCGATGCGATACTCGCAGCAGGGAGTGTTCCCAAGCGGAGCTTGGGAACAAGTTGCGAGATCAGTATCCGGCCATTCCCCATTCATCGTTCATCGTTCATCGTTCATCCTTCATCACTCTCTTCCCCCGGTACCAGGTGGCGACGACGGGCAGAGCGGAATCGAAGAGCAGGTCGTGGGGATCGGCGGCGTCGCGGTCGGGCAGGGCGACGATGGCCAAGTCGGCGTACTTGCCGGGCTCGAGGCTGCCAAGCCGGTCGTTGCGGCCCAGGGCTCGGGCCCCGTTGATCGTGCCTAGCCGGAGAACCGTGTCGGGGCCGACCGATGGGTGCCTGCGGGCGACGAACCGCATTTCGGCCAGCACGCTCAGGTCGGGCGACGACGCCCGGCTGTCGGTGCCCAGGGCAACGGTCGCTCCGGAGGACAACAGCTTCGCCAACGGATACTCGGCGTGAGCAAAAAACGCATGCGTGCGCGGGCAGTAGACGACGGCCATCCGATCGGATCGCTCGGCCAGAAACGCGATCTCCCGGTCGGCGAGGTAGTTGCCGTGGACCACCAGCGCGCGTGAGGAGGGATCAAGCTCCCACAGGTAGTCCAGCAGCGTTTTTGCCAAGACGCCCCCGCGACTCTGGGCAGGATCCCAGGCGTCGAGGTCGATGAGCATCTCGCGAAACGGTCCGGCGCCCTCCGAGAGCAGTTCCAACTCCTCGCGCGATTCCCCCAGGTGCATGGCGATCGGAATCTTCCGAGAATGGGAGAGCCATGCCAGGCGTCGAAGCAAGCTGGGGTGCACGGAGTAGGGCGCGTGCGGACTGAGTCCGGCCCGCCACCCTCGCATCCGCCGATCCCCTTCCGCGTGTTGCCGGGCGAGCTCAAACGCCGGCTCGACTCGCTCGGGCATGGGGGCGATCAGTTCCAGGAAGACGGTCACGTCGAGGGGGGCATCTGCAATCAGCCCGGAGGGAAAGCCCGGCTGCCCGATTTCCCCGAGCGTGGTCGTGCCGAGTCGCACGCTCTCCCGCAAGCCGCGTTGGACCGCGTGATCGGGGCTGAGGGTGACGTCCCTTCGAGACTGAATCACGCCCCAGAGCCAGTCGGTGAACCCCATGCCCGGTTCTCCCAACGGCTCGGCCAGGTCGCTGAACTCCAAGTGCGTATGGGCGTTGACCAGGCCGGGCACGATGGCCACGTTGCCCAGGTCGCGAACGTTGGCGGCTGGGGTGTCGGGGCCCACCGCGACGATCGTTCGGCCCTGGATCGTGACCAGCCCGTCGGGGATCGGCGCGCCGGTGGCGGGGAAAACGTAGCGGGCTTTGAGGGCTTGGAGCTCGGGTTGGTCCGTCGGGTTCTGCATGGCTCGGGCTAAGCCGCAAGCGGCCAACCTTTGGCGCAAAGCTGCCGGCAGCCGGGATGTTTGACGATGGGATCAATCATCGGTCTCGGATGCCCGAAGCAGGGCTTCGTAGCGTTCTTCTTCGGACGACTTCGGATAGGAAAGGCGTCCGAACCAGAGCAGAATTGCGAAGGCCGCCAGACCGCTTAGGGCGACCACCGGCCATCGGTACAGCATGCCGTCGACCGACGGCGAGACAAGCCACCCAAGCGCCGGCCAGCGGTCGATGAGTCGGGGCGTGATTTGTTCGGAGGCCTGCGCGGCGAGCAACTGCAGCGTATTGTGGGTCAGATGAAAGAGGATGCCCGGAAAAACGCTGCCGGTCTGGACGGCAATCATTCCGATCACCACGCCCACGAGACAGGCGACGATCTGCTGTTGCAGGATCGCGTGCGTCAGCCCGAAGAATAGCGCGCTGTAGAATATCGCCCTCCACTTGTGGCCCAGGTGCCGCAAGCCGGAAAGAATGAAGCCCCGGAAGGCGAGCTCTTCACAGATCGCCGGCACGAGGGCCACAACCAGGACCAGTTGCCAGAAGCCGGGCGCCCCGGTGAACATCCCGGTGAGCGCTTCCTGGGTCTGCTGGCTGATCGGGTAGAGGGACGTCACGGCCACTCGAAGCGCGTCGACCGACGGGTGGAGCACGATCGCCAGCGCCGCCGCGGCCGGCAGCGTCGCCCAAGCCGGTCGCCGCAAGAGGAGCGTTTGACGCGGGCTGGTCGTGAGCATCACGGTCATCAAGAGCGCCGGCGCGGCGATCACCGCCAATTGGGTCACCAGCGCCAGCATGGCGAGGCCGCGGAAGTCCTCGGGCATCGTCATGGAGAGGCTCAAGAAGAAGCGGAGCAGGAGGATCAGCACGCCGCAAGAGATCGCCGCGGCGACGGTGGGCGTGGGGCGCCGGTCCTCAAGCAGGTGTCGCAGCCACAGGCCCACGTCGAGCCGCTCGCCCTCGCGGAAGAGGACCGATTCGGAGTTGAATTGCTCCACCGCCCAGCGAATCGACAACAAGCAGCAGGCCAGCGTCACGGCCGCCACCGGCAGGGCGAACGGCCAGTCGATCCAAAAATTGCCTTCGAGCATGCTCCGCAGCAGCAAAACCACGCCGGTCACCGGGATCAGGCTGTTGCCCAAATTCAGCTCGACGCCCGGGGCCATGGGCAGGATCACCAGCGGCATCGTCACCAGCAGAAGCGGCATCAGGTAGTACTGGCCTTCTTTGGTGCTTCGGGCGAATGCGGCCAGGGCCAGGCACAGGGCGCTGAACAAGGCGGAGACCGGCACCAGGGCGATCGAAAGCCAGACGACGGCCGTCGCCGACGGCGGGCCGAACTGCGGCAACTGCGCCAGAAGCAGCCAGCCGGTAACGCCCATCGAGATCAGGTTCAGCGCGGCGGTTGCCATGCTGAAGAGCGTGATCGTGAGGAGCTTCCCCATCACGATCTCGCTCCGCTCGGCCGGGCTGGAGAGCAAGGTCTCCAGCGTGCCGCGCTCCTTTTCCCCGGCGCAGAGGTCGATGGCCGGATAGAAGGCCCCGGTCATGGCCCAGACCAACAGCAAGATGGGTAGGACCTTCGACCAGAAGGCTGCACCGCGAAGTCCGGTTTCCTCGGCCACGTCGGCCGAGCGGACGTCGAACGGCCTGGTGGCCGAGGTCGGCAGCCCCACTTTGGCCAACTCTTCGTTGACGATCTCCTGTCGCCACCGCTCCAGCACCTCAAAAAGCCGGGCAAAAGCGACCTGCGACTTCTCGTTGGCGGTGGTATAGATGACTTCCGGCCTGGGGACCGACGGCGTATGCGCACCGCCGGGTGAGCCGGCGTTGTCCTCTCCCTCCGTACGCTCGTCGACCGCGTCCGTTCTGGCTCGAAGGGCTTCCCTGAACGCCTGCAATCGGTCGGCAAATTCGGGCGGAAAGTAGACGGCCGCATCGTAACGGCCCATCTGGATTGCCAGGCGGGCCTCCGCCGGCTGCTCCGGCAGCTCTTGGTCGGGCCCCCGCGGTTCGTCGGGGGCGAAGTGCAGTTCCAAAAGCCCGACCCGGTTCACTGCTCCGGATTCCCCACCATTGGAGTGGTTGAACAGCCGGGCGGCGAATTGCTGATTCTCCACCAAGGGGGGCAAGTCGGCCAAGCTTCGGGCCCCCACGATCAACACGCTGCTCGGCTTCTGCTCGATGATCTGCGTAACCTGAAACAGGCTCATCCCCAAGAGCGGATAGAGCAGGATCGGCAGCACGAAGATCATGAACAGCGTGCGCCGATCGCGCAACTGATCGCGGATCTCCCGGGTAAGAATCAGCTTGACGTTCGACCAGTTCATCGATTCACTCGTCGTGACGCGAGATCAACTGGAAGAACAGCTCCTCCAGGTCTCTTTCGCGGTGTTGGTCGCGAAGCTCCTCCAAAGTCCCCTCCGCCAGGATGTGGCCCCGGTGCAGGATCGCGATCCGGTCGCAGAGCTTCTCGGCCTCGCGCATGATGTGCGTCGAGAAGAGGACGCACTTGCCGTGGTCGCGAAGCTCGGCCACCGTGTTCAACAGCGCCCGGGCGACGAGCACGTCGAGGCCCGCGGTGGCCTCGTCGAAGATCAGGACCGGCGGGTCGTGGACGATCGCCCGGGCGACCGAGACCTTCTGCTTCATCCCGGTCGACATCTTCGCCCCGAGCAGGTCGCGGATGTCGTTCATCTGCAACCGCTCGAACAGGCGCTCCATCCGTTCGGAGAGCTCGTCGCGGGGGATGCCGTGCAGGAGGCCGAAGTACTCGACCATCTCCCAGGCGGTCATCCGATCGTAGACGGCCGTGTTGGCCGACAAGAAGCCGATTTCGTGCCGGACCCGGGAGCTTTGGGCGACAACGTCGAATCCGTTGATGGCGGCCGATCCCGCGGTCGGCTGGAGCACGGTGCTGAGAATCCTCAGCGCCGTCGTCTTTCCCGCCCCGTTGGGACCCAACAGCCCGTACACTTGGCCGGGCTTGGCGTGAAAACTGATCCCATCCAACGCCACCAGCTTGCCGCGCTTGAGATCGGCGTAGTGCTTGGTCAATCCGTGGACTCGGATCATCGGTGCTTCCGCTCTCAGCCTGGGCGATGGAATCCCTTACCATACCTTAGTAGCTTAGCTTACCGAGTCTCTTCCGCTAGGGGGTGGGCCGGTCGTCCAGTAACTGGTAGAAGACGTTTCTCCGCCGGGGGACGTACCCCGCGTGATGGATCGCCCGGCGGATCTCCTCCTCGCTGGTGCGGAAGCTCGTGCCCGCGGCGGCCACGACGTTCTCCTCGATCATCAGGCTTCCCATGTCGTTGGCCCCAAACCGCAGGGCCATTTGGCCGATTTTCAGCCCTTGCGTGACCCAGCTCGCCTGGAGGTTGGGGAAATTGTCCAAAAACAGGCGGCTGACGGCCAGGGTCTTGAGGTACTCCACTGGGCCGGCCTTTCTGAGCTCGGCCAGATCCGTGTGACCCGGCTGAAAGGTCCAACAGATAAAAGCCGTAAAACCGCCCGTTTCGTCCTGCAGCGCGCGCAATCGGGCCAAGTGTTCGATCCGCTCGGCGCGGGTTTCGAGGTGGCCGAACATCATCGTGGCCGAGCCGCGCCCGCCCAGCTTGTGCCACGAGCGGCAGACGTCGAGCCAGCCGTCGGCCGAGACCTTCGCGGGGCTCACCGCCCTGCGCACGCGATCCACGAGAATCTCCGCTCCCCCGCCCGGCAAGCTTCCCAGGCCCGCCTGCTTGAGACGCTCCAGCACAGCCTTCACGGGCACGCCGGAGATCTGGCTCAAGTGATGGATCTCCGGCGGGCTGAAGCCGTGGACGTTGATTTGCGGATAGCGCCGTTTGATCTCCGAGAGAAGCGCTTCGTACCAATCGAGCTTCAACTCCGGGTGCATGCCGCCCTGCAAGAGGATCTGGTCGCCGCCGAGTTGGATCGTCTCGTCGATCTTCCCGAACAACTCCCGGCGATCGATCACGTAGCCTTCGGCTTCCCCGGGGCGCCGGGAGAACGCGCAGAAGCGGCACCCTCCCACGCAGACGTTCGTGTAGTTGACGTTGCGATCGATGTTGTAGGTGCGATGCGGCTCGGGGTGCAGGCGTCGGGTGACCGCGTCGGCCGCCCGGGCGAGCGGGGCCAGATCGTGCGACTCCAACAGGCGGAGTGCCTCGTCGGGCGTTAGTCGCCGGCCCGCCGCGGCCCGGTCAAGCAGGTTCGGGATCATGGAAAATCAGCAGGCTGTTAATAGCCTAACTGCCTGAAGCCGGTTTCGGCCCTTGCGGGGCCAGTCGATGTCGCGCGGCCAACCGGCGGAACGCTTCCAGCCCTTGCTGCTCACGCTCGCCGAGAACGAAACGCAGGTTGTCGCGGAGGTACGCCCGGCATTCTTCCTCCGGGAGGCCCAATAACGGGGCCTCTCGCCGGGCGATCTCGTCGATCCGGCGGACCCCTTCGTCGCGCGCGCCGGCCAGAAGCTCGTTCAGGCCTGAAAGCTCGACGTTCGGCCGCGCGATCCACATGGCGAACACAAAGGGGAGGCCGGTCCAGCGCGACCACTCCTCGCCCAGGTCCCAGGCGAACTCGAACGAGCCGTTCACCGGCAACATCGCCCGATCGCCGATCAGCATCACCGCGTCGGCGGCCGTGTCGTCCAGGGTGGCGCCGATCGGCAGTTGCTCGATATCGGGTTCCAGGTTGAACCGCTCTTTGAGCAGGATGCGGGTCATCGCGGCACTGGTGCGCGATCCTTCATCCAGGGCCAGACTGCGGACCCGCTCGACCGGCACGCGGCCGTAGAGCTTGATGCTGCGGACCGGGCCGTCGCAGGCCACGCAGGCGTCGGAAACGATCGTGTAGCCGGGGTTGCGGAAGATTTCGATCGAGGGGATCAGGGCCACGTCGAGCCGGCCTGAGGCCAAACCGTCGGCCAGCCGGCTGGGGAGATCCACCACGATCTCGGCGTGCGGGGCCCGATCGGCCAAAGTAAGCGTTAGGGGTCGCGAGTTCAGGTAACTGACCGCTCCCACCCGGATCCGGCCCTGCTCGTTCCCGCTCGACGGCTCCGCCACGCAACGCTCCTCCTCGCTCCAAGACTTGCCAAGATCAGACAAACAAGAACCTGGCTCCCCAAACCTCTTTGGTTGCGGCTTGGCCAGTACCCTCCCCCGTGATTCCTGGACAAACCCAGGATTATAAGCCTCGGCCGGGCCGTTGTCATCCCCCGAACCGATACGTTCCCCGCCCCGCCGGTTTGACCGAACCGGTGGGAAAGGTAGGGTTCCTTTGGCAAGTCTTCCGGCAAACGGAACGACGCGAAACCATCTTCCCGTGCCTGGCTCCGATTGATCCATGGACCCTTCTTCCGACCAAAACCTGCTGGCCCGCCTGGCCGGGGGAGGCGCCGACGGCGCAAACCCCTGGTCACAGCTCGCGGCCAGCGAACCCGATCACGATGACCCCGCACCGGGCGAGGACGACGGGGACAAAAAGCTCAACGCCATGCTCAACCGCCTCAACCGATTGGGGAGCGGCAAGGCTGACTCGGAGCAGGGAGCCGGAACCTCGCCGTCGGAAGCCGAAACCGACGACGACAACGCCTTCTTCCCGGTGGAGCCGGGGTCGTTTCGCGAGGCCCAGTTGACCGACAGCGAGGTCGAGGCGCTCTCGCTGAAGTTCCTCCTGGCACGCGGCGACGCCGCCGGGCGGGACATCGCCGACCAGGTCAAGCTCCCCTTCGTCCTGATCGACGAGCTGTTGCGCTCGATGAAGACCGATCAGCTCGTGGTTCACCGGGGGTCCGCGCCGATGAACGATTACCAGTACGAGCTGACCGACATCGGCCGGGAGCGGGCGCGTCGGTATTCCTTGCACTGCACCTACTTCGGCTCAGCGCCCGTGGCGCTTTCCGACTACGTTGCCAGCGTCCAGGCCCAATCCCTCGCCGGGCAGCATCCCACGCCCGAAGACCTCCACCGCGCTTTCGAAGGCCTGCTCCTGAACAAGAGGATGCTCGACCGGCTGGGCCCGGCGATCAACTCCGGGCGGGGGCTTTTTCTCCATGGCGCCCCGGGCAACGGCAAGACGAGCATCGCCGAACGGGTGACGGCCGCCTTTGGAAAGAACATCTGGATCCCCCGGGCGATCGGAATCGACG